>PFGS01000160.1:0-4341 GCA_002783525.1 Ignavibacteriales bacterium CG12_big_fil_rev_8_21_14_0_65_30_8
AGCCTTTTATATTAAATGAACCAATTTTTCAGATGTCTCTATATAATAATCTATTGTGATAATATTAAATAATTTAGAATAAGATAAACTAACACTAATCAAATTATTGGTAAAATTAAGAATCAATTATCTAAAATTAGAAATTTATAATATTATTTAAGATCATCTCTAATCCAATTATACTCATTATGCCAAGTGTACCTACCATCTGAGAAATATATCATTAAGTAATGTTGCTTAGTTGGTTCCCCTGCTATTAATGTACAGGTTTTACTAGTATGTTTTACTTTTTTATCAACATTTATGGTAGCTTTATTTCTTTTATCTTCAGGGTTCGCTGTCCACTCCTTAAAACCCTGGGGTATAATTTTTGCACTACATCCACCATAACCTGCCATATTTGCATCACTTGCTGTTGCATCAATAGTGATAGTAATTTTATCACCAGGGTATAAAACACCAGGAACATCTATATTTACATCAAATTCAAAATTCCAATCTAAAATGGTTTAACCTTTACTATCTTTTTGAAATTTATGCAAATTAAATGATGATTCTGAAATGCTTGTTTCATAATTAGCACCTGACACAAAAGAAAGACGTGTCTTTTTTGAATTAATAATAGGATCACTCTTTTTAAGAACATATGCTATACCAAGTTTTTTAGTTTTATTTTGATCAGCTAATTTATTAGCCAGACATTTTTCTAGTTCTCTTATCTCGTCAAGTATTCCTTTATCCATATTTTTGAAAGCAGCGGTTCGGAATAAAATACGAAGTATGTTTTCATTAAATTCTTTTTCAGATATTCGCCCATTTATATATGAAGTAATTTCTTGTTTTATATAATATTCTGCACTTTTTTTCCCCCATTGTTCAATAATTTTCTTTTTATTAACAATAAATGTATAAAGATCTTTGTTATTAGATAATTGTTCCCTTAACCAATCTATATCAGCATTTTCACAATTTAATTTTTGTGCACAAATAAATGAAAAGGAAATAATAAAAATAAATATTGCTGATAATATTCTGTTCTTCATAATTATTTGCCTCCTATGTTGTTTGTAAATGTTTTTAAAACTATAATAGTTAAAAACTACATTTTAAGATAAGACCAGCAATTACATAGAAAACAGCTAGCAAGCTAGTTTGAAAGAATAGATTTCAAGAAGTAGAATTTTAATTTTTGAATACAAAATAGCCCCTGTTTTAGCTTCGTAGTTAATTAAAAATAAAAAAAACAGATTTTATATGCAATTAGAACCTCATTAATATCAAAAATATCTAGCTTAGTAATTGTAAAATGACTTTTATGTCGATTTCCAATTTAATTTAAATAGTTACAATCTGTCGAAATAAATTTCGACCTACAATTCAAATGATCTCATTTATGGATTAGAAGGTCGGATATCAATTTCACTTATCAGTGCATTTTTAGGTAATTTAAGAATAACAGAAACAGCTTCTGCTATATCATCGGATTGTAATATTTTTGGGTTATCATTTCTATGACCGGAGAAGAATTCAGTATCAACAGAACCTGGACAAACTGCCGCAACTTTAACATCAAATTCTCTTACTTCAAGCATTAAAGAACGCGTAAAACCCATCAATGCGTGTTTAGTAGCCGCGTACATAGTTCCCGTTGCAAAAGAGTTTTTACCTGCAAGCGAAGAAATATTTATAATATAACCGTTTCTTCTTTCTATCATTTGGTTTATAACTGCTTTTGTAAAATTGTAAACACCATAAATGTTTACATCCATTTGCTTTTTAAAATCTTCTAAATTTGAATCCACAAATTTTTTGAAGATTCCCATTCCGGCATTATTAATAAGTATATCAATTTTTTTATGGTCAGCTAAAATTTTATTGATGGAATTATTTACAAATTCTACATCGTTTACATCTCCTGAATAATATTCGCAATTAACATTAAGATCTAAAATTTCATTTTTAACTTTTTTCAGTGCTTCAACATCTCTTCCGAAGATAATTACATCATTATTCTCTTTGGCTAATTTTAGGGCAATCGCTCTTCCTATTCCTCTGTTTGCGCCTGTAACAACAGCTAATCTCCTTTCTGACATTAAATATCTCCTTGAATTGGACGAATTGTTATTTCTTCTGTTACCATATTTTTTTTCTGCAGAAATATCCAAACCAACAACTGGGCTAGATCTTCAGGTTTCATCATTTCTTTGGATTTACTTTCTCTTACTTCCTTAGGCCACATTGGTGTTTCTGTCGCGCCCGGTAAAATATTTACAACTTTTATGTTGTGTTCTCTTAATTCCTCTCTCAAAACATTAGTATAGCCAAGCAATCCCATTTTGGATGCTGAATAAGCTGAACTTTCTTCAAATATTTTATTGGCTGCAACGGATAAAATATTGATAATCATTCCTTCTCCGTTCTTTATCATATGTGGAAGGACCTGTTTAATTGTAAAAATTGAACCCAAAAGATTAGTGTTTATTATGTCTTTGATCTCTTGTAAAGAATTTTCTTTTGCTGGTTTAAAAGTAGAAACACCTGCATTATTAATTAAACAATTGATCTTATTTGTCTCAGTAATTTTTTTTACTGTTTGGATCACATTTGCAGAAGAAGCAACATTGCAAGGCATAATTTCTACTTTAATTTTCTCCTTTTTCAGATCGGTATTAATTTTCTCCAGACTGGAGATTCTTCTGGATGAAACTATTACTTTACACCCGGTTCTTGCAAATTCCATAGCTGCAGATTTACCAATACCGGAGCTGGCACCTGTTATCCAAACACACTTTTTATCTTTTGCTGTCATAAATTTTTATGGGAGATAAGATTAAGAAATTCTGTTCGTGTTCTGGCGTCATCTTTAAATATTCCGTGCATTGCACTTGCTGTTGCAGAAGAATTTTGCTTTTGAACCCCGCGCATCATCATACACATATGAAAAGCTTCAGAAACAACAGCAACACCCTGGGGTTCAAGGTATTTATTTATTGTATCTGATATCTGTTGTGTCATTCTTTCCTGCACTTGTAATCTTCTTGAAAAAACGTCAACAATTCTTGGAATCTTACTTAATCCAACAATTTTACCATTTGGAATGTATGCCAAATGAACCTTACCATAAAATGGGAGCATATGATGTTCGCACAATGAATAAAAATCAATATTCTTTACAAGTACCATTTCATCATATTTTTCAGTAAAAATTGCTCCATTAAGTACTTCTTCAATATCTTGTTTATATCCGTTCGTTAAAAATTCATAAGATTTAGCTACTCTATGAGGAGTTTTTTCCAGTCCTTCTCTATTATAATCCTCACCAATTTCATTTAAAATTGTTATAACTGATTCTTCTATTTTCTTGCTATTCATATACTTAGCCTCTGTATTCAAAGTAATTGTTCTCTGTTTCATAAAGTTTAACAGAATAGAGAACACCATTTTTAATTTCATTTACAAGCTGTGCCCAAATTGCTATTACAATATTTTCAGAAGTAGGGATCACGCCTTTCATAAAATCAGTTTCTATGTTTAAATTTTTATGATCCATCTTTTCAATTACTTGTTCTCTCATAATTCTTTTTAATTCTTTCTGGTTTATTACAAAACCAGTATCTTTATCTACTTCACCTTTTACAACAACCTCCAAAACATAATTATGTCCATGCCAATTCGGATTGCTGCACTTACCAAAGATCTTTAGGTTTTCTTCATCAGTATATTTTGGGTTAAATAGCCTGTGAGCAGCATTAAATGTTTCCCTTCTGGTTACATATACCATTTTAACTCCGTAATGCCTCAAGAACTTCTTTATTGTGGTCTGTAACTTTTACTTTAGGAAATATTTTTTTCAATCTTCCCTTTTCATCAATAATAAAAGTAGAGCGGACAATACCCATGTATTTTCTTCCATACATGCTTTTTTCCTGCCAAACACCATATTTATTTAAAACCACCTTATTTTCATCACTCAGTAAAGTAAACGGCAAATCGTATTTTTCGGCAAACTTTTTATGTTTTGCTTCAGAATCAGCACTTACTCCCAATATTACGGCTTTTTCTTTTTTTATCTGACTGTAATCATCCCTAAAGTTACAAGCCTCTTTTGTGCATCCCGGAGTATCATCTTTTGGGTAAAAGTATAAAACAACTTGTTTACCCAAAAAATCTTTTAAAGCTACAGATTTACCTGATTGATCTTTTAAAGTAAACTGGGGAGCTTTATTTCCCTCTTTTAACATAAATCACCTTTATATTTTATTCACTTAATGCTTTTTGTATTGCTTGATAATTTGGTTCATCACCTGCGTTTTCCAAAACTTCGGCATATTTTATTTTACC
>PFGS01000160.1:4489-4859 GCA_002783525.1 Ignavibacteriales bacterium CG12_big_fil_rev_8_21_14_0_65_30_8
TTTAATGTAAAAGGACTATCTACACTTATACCAAGAATTTGTGCATTTAAATTTTCATAGCTTTTAAGTTCATCACGGAATGTGCACATTTCTTTTGTGCAAACACCTGTATTTGCTAATGGAAAAAATAATACAACAACATTTTTACCTTTAAAAGAACTTAATGAAACTCGTTCATTATTTGTATTTAATAAATTGAAATCCGGTGCTTTATCACCAACTTTTAATGACATATAATTCTCCTTTGATTTTAATAATTGAATAACTAGAACTTAATTTACATTTTTCATGAAAATTAAGCTAATTTTTTAGTATGAATTTGGTTAGAGTGTACTCTTAATGACTAATCTTTAGAAGTATCTAATGATTT
>PFGS01000135.1 GCA_002783525.1 Ignavibacteriales bacterium CG12_big_fil_rev_8_21_14_0_65_30_8
TTTAAAAATACACCATCAGCATTAATTGAATACTGATCATCTGGATTAGATTTGTATGTGCTTTCTAATTGATAACCATTGCGTAAAAATTGTTCACCATAAGAATTTAATCTTGGGAAAACTGTATGGCAAGTTTGGCAAGATAAGTTGAATTTTTTTGCCCATTGACTTGTTGCCAAAGCTTCATTTGGGAATAAAAAGAAGCTAATTAAAAATAATGGAAATATCATTTCAATTATTCTTCTGTATATCGATGATCTCATTTGACCTCCTATATGATTGGTTATAATGTAATTTATTTAAGGACACATTAATGTCACAAATTAAGTGCCATATTTTTCTCACCTTACTGATTTTTATTTTTAATCAAATTCTTATTTTTTTATAAAAAGAAATACCATTTTAGAGAATTATTACTCTTTGGTTTCAATCTTGAGAATGTACTTTTACTCCTACTCAAAAAGTTTATTAAGATATAATTTTAACTTAAATTTGTATAACTATGCAGAAATTATTATTTACAAAAATGAGTGGTGCAGGTAACGATTTTATTTTTCTTGATGAAAGGGAAAATCCGGGACTAACTATATCAAATGATTTAGTAAAAAAAATATGTAACCGTAAAACAGGCATTGGTGCTGATGGACTGATTTGTATAAAAGATATGGAAAACTTTGATTTTGAAATGCAGTATTTCAATTCTGATGCTACTACAAATACACTTTGCGGTAACGGAGCCAGATGTGCCATTAAATATGCTAATGATAGTAACAGATTAAATTCACCCGATGTAAAATTTCTTTCAAATAATATAACTTATTCAGGTAAAGTTTTGGGAGAAGATCTAATTCGATTTGATTTTTTACCACCTCAAAAAATTAAATTAAATTTCAAAGTAAAAGCTGCTAATCAATTAATTACTGCTAATTATGCCGATACAGGTTCACCACACATAGTTATAAAAATTGAAGATGTTTTAAGAGATTCTAAAAAATTGTATTCTAATTATGCAAAGTTATCTGAGTTTCCAGTTTACAAAATAGGAAAAGAGATTAGAAATCTACCTGAGTTTTCTCCAGGGGGTACAAATGTAAATTTCATAAAAATTATCGATGATGTGGTTCACATTCGAACTTATGAACGAGGTGTTGAAAATGAAACACTTGCCTGTGGAACCGGATCAGTTGCTTCAGCTTTAATTGTAAATTTATTAGATATATTAAAACCACCTATAACTTTGATTACAAAAAATGAAGATAAATTAATAGTTGATTTTAAAAAAGATAATGATATTTTTAAAAATATCAGTCTGACTGGTCCTGCAAAAACAATGTTTATTGGAGAATATTTCTTAAATTTGTGAATATAAAATTATGGAGAGTAGATGAGTCGTGTAAAATTGATGATCAGTTATGAAATTGATCCATCAAAAAGAGAAGAATATTTAACTTTAATAAGAGAATTAAAAATCTTACTTAATTCTGATAGTTTGGAAGACTATAGTGTTTATGAAGTAAAAGGTAAACCAAATCATTTTGAAGAAATTTATACCTATAAATCAGTAGAAGCATTTGAAAATTCAGATGACGAAGAAAACGAAAGGATTAATATTTTAATCAATAAATTAAGTACACTTACCAACGGTCATTCTACCAAATATTCAACATTATTTGAAGTAAATTCAAACAAAACAGAATAATATTAGCCGGTCCAACAACGTATTTCATTTTCTTTTTTTTTATTTACTTTTTATTTTTATCTTGCTTATATAATATCATCAATTGATAATTATGCACGAATACATAGGCGCTTTACATATTCACTCAGTTTATTCCGATGGAACTGGAACAGTTGAAGAGATAATTAATTACGCCAAAGAAGTTGGCTTGGATTATCTTATTCTGACAGATCACAATACATTAAAAGCACTAAAAGAAGGATTTGAAGGTTGGTATGGTGATACTCTATTTCTTGTTGGTTGTGAGTTGAATGATAAAGAAAACAAGAACCATTATTTATCTTTTGGTATTGAAGATACATATTCAACAAGAATATCTGCAAAAGAATATGTTAAAAAAGTTAAAGAAGCAGGGGGGATTGGATTTCTTGCTCATCCAGACGAAAAAAGAAATCATATGGAAGAACATCCACCTTATCCATGGACTGAATGGGATTGTAAGGATTTTAATGGAATAGAAATATGGAATCATATGTCGGAGTGGATGGAAAATTTAACTGAAGAAAATAAATACCAGTCTTTTGTTCATCCTCTAAAATCTATAGAAGCTCCGCCTAAAGAGACACTAAAAAAATGGGATGAACTAAATTTAGAACGACCAGTGGTAGGTATTGGAGGTGTAGATGCTCACGCACACAAACATAATCTACTGGGTTTTTTTGAAGTAGAAATATTTCCTTATAAAGTACTTTTTAAATCTATAAGAACTCATATACTGTTAGATAAAAAATTACAATCAAATAATAAAAACGATTTCCAATCTTCTAAGAATTTAGTTTATTACGCTTTAAGATACGGACATTGCTTTGTAGCTAATGACTATAGAGCTGACTCTAAAGGTTTCCGTTTTTTTGCAGAAACAAAAAATAGTACTTACCAAATGGGAGAAACATTTTCTTTTGAAGAAGGTATTATTCTAAAAGTTTTATTACCTGTAAAAAAAGCTGAGATAAGATTAGTACGCAATGGAAAGCTCTTGGAAAAAGTAGAAAAAGAAAATCTTGAGTTTAATGTAAGTTCAAAAGGTGTTTATAGAGTGGAGATCTTTATTGATAACAATGCTTGGATTTATTCAAACCATATAAGAATATTATAGATACATAAATGAAAATAATTTTATTTACTTTAATCTTTTCTACATTTTTTATGAAAAACACTTCTATTAAAACAACATTTCAGAATAAATGCATACCTACTAATGATCCTACAATAGTGTTGGGTGGTGTTTTTGATCACGAACCAATTACTGAATGCAAAGGTGATATTTATTTTAAATCATTTGAGGATTTGAATGGTTGGGAAATAAGAAACACAAAACCCAGAGAATTTTTTGAAAATTCTTCATTTTCAGAATCAAATGTAAAAATAAAAAGTAATGTTCTTAATCTTAAAGCTGGTTTTAATAAAATTACAAATAAAGGCTGTGTTGATGAATTTGGTTCTCAGGTAACTCTTCAAAATAAAAAGTTCGGCCCAAAGGATGGATATACATACAGTGCAATAATGCAACCTACAGATAAACCGGGAATTGTATCAGCATTTTTTGTACATCTTATTGATGAAAATACAAATGATCAAAAAGTATGTAATAACAATAACGAAATTGATATTGAAGTTGTAAAGTATGGTCCGGAAGCTCATCCATCTTTAAGAGGAAAATTATTTGCTTATTTTACGTCCTGGCAAAGAGCATTAAGACCTTGGGGTTATAAAGGTAATTCTTGTGCTGCAGATCCAAATACCTGGGATCAAAGAAAAAGGGAATCACACGGAATTGAATTGAATGAAAGATTTGTAAAAGAATTTCATAAATATTCATTTACGTGGACTACAAGTGAAATTAAATTTTACATAGATGATGTGTTTATTACAAAGCACACTAATATTATACCTCAAGTTGAATGTCCATTAAAATTTAATGCTTGGGCTTCTCAAGGTTGGCTGGGTTATTCTATAAAGAATAATTTTGAAGGAGTAACAAGATTGAAACAAGTATGTATTAGTACTGAAGAAATTAGATAAATTGTTTATTTTCATTGACTTTTTGTATGGTTTTATTGATATTTAACATTGAGGGAATACAAATTATCCAATAGTTTTATAATCTATTTTAACCTTTAAACTATAATCCTACAACAACCCTTATGTTGTTAAATTTCGGAATTGTCTGAAATTAATTGTGTAAAAATAAATATTTGTTCGCAAAAACTATTTTTAATATAAAAAAAAGAGGTAACTAAATGAAAAAATTGATTTTTACAATTTTTTTAATCTTCGGTTTAACTCAGTTAAACCTTGGACAAGATATGATGGGGAATACTGACCATAATAAATTGTCACGTACATTTGTTCTTACTGCAGGTTATGGTATAACTGCAGCAACCACTGATTATCCTACTATTAAATTAGGTTCTCAATTTAATGGTTCAATAGAATATAATTTTCCATCAACTTCTAATGTAACATTTGGTGTAAGATTATTTGGTGCAAGAGGTGCTTTTAGTGGTAAAGGCGCTACCGGTTTTACAAAAGAATTCAAAACTCCTTTCCACAATATTGGATTTGGACCTCAAATAACTTTCCAATTAAGTGATAATGTTTATACAACATTTTCTGTAGGCGCATCTTACTTTAAGTTTTATCCAAAAGATATAAACGA
>PFGS01000023.1:0-1747 GCA_002783525.1 Ignavibacteriales bacterium CG12_big_fil_rev_8_21_14_0_65_30_8
AAAATCAAAGGTTAAAAATCCGCCAGGCGTTAGAATAAACTCATAAGTTCTTTTATGGTATTCCGTTTTAAGAAATTTTTCAATTAATTTTTCCAATTTGGAAAAGTTTGGATTACCGTATTTGTCATACTGCTTCCCTGTAACAATAAGTCTTGCAATTTTATGTTTCGTGGGGTTTTCATTTTGCTTGTCTGCAATAGAAACAATTTGCTTTAAGTGTTTTTCAGCTCCATCTGCTTCCCAATCTATATCACCGTGTTTAATTCTTACAAGTTTGTAACCGTGTCTAAATGCTTCTATATCTCTTACGGTGTCGTAAAAGGCTCTTTTTTCATCTCTGTCTATCGGGCTGTTATCCTTAGCGTTAATTTTTTTACAGGCATTTATCCACGTTTCTTTTAAGAAATTGAGTTTAATTGTTGAAGGGTAATTTTCTAAAGTGATTTCTCTCGCTTTACTGAAATGTTGATTTTCATCGTACTCAATAATCAATTTATGGTCTTCCAAAACAATGTCGCAAAGAAGTTGGTAGTTCGACTTTTGAAAACCGTTTTGATTTCGGTATTCCGATAATGCTTTTACGATTTGAGAATACTCCTTGGGTAAATTTGCTTGGTTCGGAGTTTTTAGCCAGTCAAACTTTTTTTCGGTTTCAATGTGTCCGAAATGCTTTTGCAATAGTCTTTGGATTGCATTTTTTTGACTAACAACATTTAATTTTTTAGTGATTGGTTTTTGTGCTTCTGCTTGGTTAGTTTGTTTGGGAGTTGGTTTGCTTTTTTCTGTCGGTTTAAGTGTCGCTTTTTTGTATTGAACTGTAAAACCTAACCTTTTGAAAAAAGTTGCTGTTTCTTGTCCGCCACTATATTCACTTTTTGAAATTTCTTTTTTGTTGGCAACGAAGTAAGCAAGTCCCCGAATGTGTTTTGCAGGATATTTTGTGTTGTTGTAAATCAGAAATGTGTTACGTGGCTCAGGATAATTTTCATTTGCCCTGTTAAAAAGTTCTATCGCTTTTTTTACGTCACTTGCTGTTATGTTGTCCCAAAGTTTTGTCATTTCGCTGTCTTTTTAATATGGCTGGTCACCTCTCAATAAACGTATTGCGTTTATTAAGCATATATGTTAATTTGTTATTCGTTTATTACGAATATATCCCCATATCTATGGAAAAGCAAGATATTTTAAAGAAATTTTCTAATCAATTGATAATTGAAAATTATTCAAAACAAACAATAAGAAGTTATCTATCAGCACTTAATTTATTTCTTGATTGGTTAATTACTAATAAAGTTGAAAAAGTTACGGATGATGTTATTGTCAATTATTTATTGTTTTGCAAAGAAACTAAAAATTACTCTTTTTCCTCAATGAAACAGGCGATTGGGGCAATTCGCTATTTTTTCTTAAAAGTATTAAAAGAGAAACCTCCTGAAAGCTTAAATATAAACATTCGTAAACCCTCTTATCTTCCGGTAGTGTTATCACAAAAAGAAGTTGGTAAACTAATTAGTTTAACAGATAACCTTAAACATAAAACTATTTTACTGCTTATCTATTCTGCCGGCTTAAGATTGGGCGAATTGTTAAATCTCAAAATTTCTGATATCGATTCCGAGTCAAAGAAAATTCACATTAGACAAAGCAAAGGTAAAAAAGATCGTTATGTAATGCTGTCAGAAAATATTTTCCCTTTATTAAGAAAATATTATAAAGAATACAGACCGAAAGATTATCTTTTTGAAGG
>PFGS01000023.1:1987-4412 GCA_002783525.1 Ignavibacteriales bacterium CG12_big_fil_rev_8_21_14_0_65_30_8
AGCAGATAATTTAGACTTCTCTAAAATCTAAAATAATTTGTAAATAGAAATTCCATAATTTATTTAAATATACTTGCATATAAGTTTAAGCATCCTTAAATTTATTATTAAGGTAATTAAATATGCAAAATATATCAACAGAAAATTATTTAAGTGAAATTTACAAGCTTGAACAGAGTAATGTAAAAGTAAAAACAAATGTAATTGCCAAGAAATTAGAAATATCCAATGCTGCAGTTACTGATATGCTTAAAAAGCTTTCTAATAATGGATGGATTTTGTACGAACGCTATAAAAATATTGAACTTACAAAAAATGGAAAAGAGTATGCTTCTCAGATTGTTAGAAGACATAGAATCTGGGAAATTTTTTTACATCAAATTGTTGGACTGCCTTGGGATAAAGTACACGATGAAGCGCATAGATTAGAACATTCTGCTTCAGATGAATTAGTTGATAAGCTGGAAGAGATGTTGGAGTTCCCGGAGTTTGATCCTCACGGTGATCCAATTCCAGGGAAAGATGGAAGTATACCTAAAATAAAAGACAGTATACCGCTGTCAAAAGTTAGGGTTGGTATATCAGGTAAGGTTGTTAGAGTAAATGATTTTGATAACAATTTTTTAAATTACTTATCTCAAATAGGATTGAAACTCGGTAAAAAAATAACTGTAAAAGAAAAATTAAGTTTTGATAATTCTTTGCTGATAAAAATTAATGATAAACAAATTAATATCAGTAATAAGTTAGCTTCAAATGTATTTATAAATTTAAACTAATATGAATAATCCTTTAGAGACTTTAATATTTGGAACACTTATAATTTTTATTATATCAGTTTTTATCTGGCCGGATAAAGGTGTTGTTGCAACCTGGAAAAAAGCAAAAAAACAATCACTAAAAATTCAAATTGAAGATGCATTAAAACATCTTTATGATTTTGAAGAAAAAAGTATAAGTATTACACTGCATAGTTTAGCAGGATACTTAGGAATAAATGGTGATGAAGTAGCAAGTATAGCAGAGACATTAAAAGAGATGAAATTAATTACTATTAAAAATGAAAAACTTAATCTAACATCTGAAGGTAGAGCCTATGCTTTAAAAATTATTCGAGTTCACAGATTATGGGAAAGTTATCTTGCAGAGGAAACAGGTATTAAAGAAAAAGACTGGCATATATATGCTGAAGATAAAGAACATTATATAGATCAAAATGAAGCTGACTTATTAGCAGCTAAGATGGGCAACCCATCATATGATCCTCACGGCGATCCAATTCCAACCTCTGACGGTGAAGTCCCTACCAAAAAAGGAATTCTCTTAACTGAAATAGTAGATTTAAATAAAATATTTCAGATAGTACATATAGAAGATGAACCGCAAGCGATTTACTCACAAATTATTGCTGAAGGATTGTTTCCCGGAATGCAGATAAGGGTAATTGAAATTTCCAAAGAAAGAATAAAATTTATTGCAGAAGGTGAGGAATGTATTTTGTCTCCATTAATAGCTGCTAATCTTACAGTTGTTCCATTGCTATATGCTGATAAAATTAAAAAAGAATTTAAGACACTTTCTTCGCTTGGAATTGGAGAAGAAGGAGAAATTGTTGGAATTTCCAAAGCCTGCAGAGGACAGCAGAGAAGAAGATTATTAGATTTTGGTCTGGTGCCTGGTACAAAAATAATTGCTGAATTAGAAAGCATTGGTAAAGATCCTATTGCTTTTAATATCCGCGGAGCTTCAATTGCATTAAGAAAATCTCAAACAAACTATATATATATCAAATAAAATATGAATAATATATCCGGACATAATTGCGAAACCTGCCCAGTTCATAATGTTGGTAATTTAACCAAACTCGGTATAGATATGGGAAATTATGATTTTGTAATTGCTCTTGCCGGAAATCCAAATACCGGAAAAAGTACTGTATTTAATGCAATTACAGGATTAAAGCAACATACCGGAAACTGGCCGGGTAAAACTGTAACAAGAGCTGAAGGCGGTTTTATTTTTAATGATAAAAAATTTAAGATCGTTGATCTACCCGGAACATATTCACTTCTCTCAACTAGTACAGATGAAGAAGTAGCAAGAAATTTTGTTTTATTCGGTCAGCCTGATGTAACTATAATTGTTGTTGATTCTACAAGACTTGAAAGAAATTTAAATTTAGTTTTACAAGTTTTAGAAATAACTGATAGAGCAGTATTGTGTCTGAATTTAATAGATGAAGCTGACAGACACGGAATTAAAATTGATGACAGGACTTTATCAAAAGATCTGGGAATACCTGTGGTACCAACATCTGCAAGAAATAATGAAGGTATAACTGAATTGTTGAATGTTATTTTTCAGGTTGCTACAGGTGAATACAAATGCAAACCACATAAAATTAAAACTGAATCAAAACAAATAA
>PFGS01000121.1 GCA_002783525.1 Ignavibacteriales bacterium CG12_big_fil_rev_8_21_14_0_65_30_8
AAAAATATGATCTTGATGTTTTGATTGTAGATGACAACTCACCAGATGGGACAAGTAAGTTTGTTAAAGAATTAATGAAAACTAATTCCAGAGTAAAACTTATTACCAGAAAAGAAAAAATGGGATTAGGAACAGCTTATATTGAAGGATTTAAGTTTGCATTAAAAAATCAATATGATTTTATTTTTGAAATGGATGCTGATTATTCCCACGATCCAAAAGAAATAAGAAATTTTCTTAAAGAAATAAAAAAATCTGATCTTGTTTTGGGCAGTAGATATAAAAAAGGTGTCAATGTAGTTAACTGGCCAATAAAAAGATTACTGTTAAGTTATTTTGCAAATGGTTATACTCGCTATATTACCGGATTAAAAATTTGTGATGCAACAAGCGGATTTAAATGTTTCAGGAAAGAAGTAATTGCTGCCATTGAATTAGATAAAGTAAAATCTAATGGATATGCATTTCAAATTGAAATGACATTTAAAATCTGGAAAAAAGGATTTAAAATTACAGAGATCCCCATCATATTTATTGATAGAACTGAAGGACATTCAAAAATGTCTAAAAAAATTGTTCGTGAAGCAATTTTTATGGTCTGGAAATTAAGAATACTTAGTATGTTCGGGCGTCTCTGATGAATTCCTCAATAGACCTTTCTGTTATAATTGTAAATTATAATGTAAAAGACTTTCTGCAAAGCCTTCTTCTTTCCTTAAACAAAGCTCTCAAAAATATCTCTCACGAAATTATTATAGTTGATAATGCTTCAACCGATGGAAGTGTTGAACTTATTAAAAATAATTTTCAAAATATTACTTTGATTGCAAACAAAGAAAATTTAGGATTTAGTAGAGCAAATAACCAAGGCCTTAAAAATTCTAACGGAAAATATTTACTGCTTATAAATCCCGATACAATTGTTAGCGAAGATACTATCTCTGAAATGATTAACTTTTTTAAGAACAATCCCGGTACCGGTTTAGCAGGCTGCAAAATTCTTAATCCTGATGGTTCATTGCAGCTTGCATGCAGAAGAAGTTTCCCGGGACCCTGGACTTCCTTTTGCAAGGTAACAGGTTTAAGTTCTTTGTTCCCTAAATCAAAAATTTTTGCAAGATATAATCTTACTTATCTTGATGAAAATAGATCATACGAAGTTGATGCAGTTTCAGGTTCATTTATGATGTTCACAAGGGAAGTATATGAGAAAATTGGAGGACTGGATGAAGAATATTTTATGTATGGTGAGGACCTTGATTTTTGTTATAGAATTCAAAAAGTTGGATATAAAATATTTTACGTGCACAACACAAAAATAATTCACTACAAGGGAGAAAGCACTAAAAGAAGTACTCTGGATGAAACAAGAATTTTCTATAATGCTATGCACCTTTTTGTTAAGAAGCATTTCTCAACATCACTTTTAGTGGAATTTATTTTAAGGTCTGCAATTTTATTTAGAGGTTTTATTTCTTTTTTGGGAAAATATAAACTGATAGTTTTTGCAATTTTTCTGGATGCATTGTGTTTTGAGATTTCTCTTTTTTCTGCAGAGAAATATTACATGGGACAAAAAAAATGGCTGGGATTTCCGGCTGAAAGTTTAATCTATATTTATACAATTCCAATTTTAATTCAATTTTTTGTTTCTGCTGTTTCCGGAGTTTATAAAAAAAACAAGCTCTCAATATTTAAAAATATTGTAAGCATAATTATTGGTTTTTTAATTATTACTTCTTTAACATTTTTCTTTAAACAATTTGCTTATTCCAGAGCAGTAGTTTTAATAACTTACTCAATATTCTTTATTCTTGTAATTCTCTGGAGAATGATTTTCAGAATATTTTCTAAAACAGGTATTCTAAATGATGAGATTAAACAAAGAAGAATATTAATAGTAGGTACCGATGATTTCTCAACGAATATTTCAGAAAAAATTGAAAGCAACTCAATTAAATTAAATAAAGTAATTGGCCTTATCGGTAATACATTTAGCGAAATTGGAAAAAGTATAAGTAACTATAAAATTATAGGAAGCATTGAAAATATTAAAAAAGTAATTAGAGATGAAAAAATAAATGAAGTTGTGTTCTCAACATCTAATTTATCTTATTTCCAGATAATGAATATTGTTTCTGATTGTAAAAACATTGGTGTTGAATTTAAACTGGTTAGCAAAAATCTGGATTATATAGTTGGAAAAACTTCAGTTGAAATGTTGGATGATGTACCCATAATAGAATTAAGTTACAATATTAACCAATTTCCGCATAAACAGATCAAAATATTATTTGATTATTTCCTAGGATTTATAATTTTGTTTTTCATCTATCCTTTTATATATTTAATTTTCAATAACAGAAAACAGAAATCTGAATTAGTAAAAATGCTGTTAAAAGTTCCTTCTGTTTTTACCGGAAAAATAAGTTTTGTAGGACCAAAAATTATTTCTGGAAATGATTCAGGATTTAATAAAGGCAAACAAGGAATTACAGGACTTTGGTTTACTGACAGTGATGAAAAAAATAATTTTGAAAAATTAGATATCTTTTATTCTCGTAACCAAAACATTTGGCTAGATCTGGATATTATTAGAAGAACATTGTTAAAAATGAGGAAGATAAAACACAATGGCTAAAACTGTTTTAGATTTTGAAAAACCAATTTACGATCTTGAAGCTAAATTGGAAGAAATGAGAAAGTATTCAGATAATCTGGATATTAATTCTGAAATTAAAAAAATAGAAAAAAAAGTGACACAACTAAAAGAATCAGTTTACAAAGATCTAACAAGATGGCAAAGAGTTCAGCTTGCAAGACACCCAGACCGCCCTTACACACTGGATTATATTTACGAAATGACAAATAACTTTGTGGAATTGCATGGCGACAGACAATTTAAAGATGATAAAGCCATTGTTGGTGGTTTTGCAGAAATAGATGAATATAAAGTGATGATAATTGGTCATCAAAAAGGAAGAGACACAAAATCTAATCTTTATAGAAATTTTGGGATGGCAAATCCCGAAGGTTACAGAAAAGCTTTAAGACTTATGAAGCTTGCTGAAAAATTTAATAAACCTGTTATCACAATGTTGGATACTCCCGGAGCTTATCCCGGTCTGGAAGCAGAAGAAAGAGGGCAGGCTGAAGCCATTGCAAAAAATTTACTTGAAATGAGCAGACTTAAAGTTCCAATTATAGTTGTTATTATTGGTGAAGGTGCCAGCGGCGGTGCTCTTGGGATCGGAATTGGTAATAGAATTTTGATGCTGGAAAATTGCTGGTATTCTGTAATTAGTCCGGAGTCTTGTTCTAGTATTTTGTGGAGAAGCTGGGACTACAAAGAACAAGCTGCTGAGGCTCTTAAACTTACGGCAGACGATCTAATAGAACAGGGAATAATTGATAGGATTATTAAGGAACCAATGGGTGGCGCGCATAACGATCATAAAGCTGCTGCAGCAATTTTGAAAAAAGCTTTAAAAGAAGAATTAGAGAATTTAGTAAAAATAAAACCCAACAAACTGATTGAAGACAGAATAGAAAAATTCGGAAAGATGGGTGAGTTTGAAGAATAAAAGATAAATGTAAGATAAAATAATGTAGCGATATAATAAATTTTAGTTCAGCGATTTAAGCATAAATATGAACGATTAAAATTTACACTGCGTACGAGTTTGGAACTGAAAAAGAGTTTGATACAGCGTATTCATCCTAATTCTTCTCTGCCAAAAGTGGTCAGGTCTTAGTAAGAGAAGGACTTTTTAGTAATGGCAACTTCACATTTTACATCCTGTCAGAAACGCATTATATAATGGAATGCTTGTTAATTATGTTTCTCCCTTCGCTAGGGAGAGATTTAGAGAGAGTATCATTAATGCAAACTATCTTAAAAAAATTCAATCCACATAAAAACATTTTTTATTACTGCATTGGTTAAAGAACTCGGCCTCGAAACATCCTTCGACAAGTTCTCAAATGAATACTTTGGACAGGATGACCTTCTGTAAGCTTTACAAAATATTATTTATTGCCGGAAACAAACTCCGCGATAAATTTTGCAAAATCATTAATATTTTGCTCAACACTGGCTTTTTCTAAAGCACTCATATAATCATTTCGTTTTTCCAAAGGAATAACTGTCCAGGGGAAACCGCCTGAGGCTAGCATTACATTCATCAGAAATCTGCCGATTCTTCCGTTGCCATCCATATAGGGATGAATATAGACGAAAATGAAATGCCCAAGCACTGCCCGGACAGCCGGTTCTTTTTCCTCCTTCAGTATCTCGAATAAAACCGGCATCGCATCCCGGACGCCATCACAACTCATCGGAATATGATTTGAGTTAGAAATGAAAA
>PFGS01000112.1:0-193 GCA_002783525.1 Ignavibacteriales bacterium CG12_big_fil_rev_8_21_14_0_65_30_8
TGCCCGATGTAACCTGCAACCAATCCTTGTCTGTCAGTTTCAACAAGATGACCTTTAGGAAGAATACCTAATGCAGAATATATCTCAATAAAAATTCTTGCAACTGTAGTTTTACCCGTACCGAGGCTTCCTAAAAAAACAAAATGTGAGTTGAACAATTCTTGTAAATTATCACCTCTTTCAGTGTAAAGTC
>PFGS01000112.1:218-4234 GCA_002783525.1 Ignavibacteriales bacterium CG12_big_fil_rev_8_21_14_0_65_30_8
TTCTTGTTTTACAGTCTCAAGTCCACAGAGATTATTTAGTTTATTTAATGCTTTATTAAGATTATCTTCATCAATACCAATATTTACAATGCCTTTTGTATTTATTTTTAAAGAAGCTTCAATATCTGTTGTACAAATTGTTGACATTACTTCTTTTGTTCTTTTTTCTGCCGGTATGTTTAAATATCTTTTGCTTAATTTTATTTTTGATTCATTAAATATTTGTCTAACTAATCTTGCATTACCAAAAGACTCATCTCTATTTCTGTAAAGTTTAGTTAATTCTTTCTTAAGAATAATTTCAGCGTCTTTAACTATTTTATAATCTTCTTTCTCAGCTATCTGTTCAAATATTTTCTGAAGTTCATCCGGAGTGTAATCATCAAAATTAAATACATGTGTAAATCTGGATTTTAATCCCGGATTTGAATTTATGAATGAATTCATTTTATCGGGATAACCTGCAGCAATTACAACAAATTCACCTTTTTTATCTTCCATTCTTTTTAAAAGAATATCAATTGCTTCTTGACCAAAATCTTGAGGGTTATCAGGTTTAATTAATGTGTAAGCTTCATCAATAAAAAGCAAACCTCCAATTGCTTCGTTAATAACTTTTTCTGTCATTTGAGCAGTGGCACCAATGTATTGTCCTACAAGGCTTGTTCTGTCAACTTCAATTACGTGCCCATTCTTAAGTAATCCCATTGCCTTAAATATCTTTCCCATAAGTCTGGCTATTGTAGTTTTACCGGTACCGGGATTACCAAGAAAAATTGAGTTCACAGAAATATCTTCATCAGTTTTTAATCCCGATTTTTCTCTATCACGAATAAATTCCAGATAGGAAATGAAATCCCGCATAGATTGTTTAACGCTTTCAAGGCCAACATATTTATCTAAGTTGGCTAATAGATCCGGGAGTGCTTCTGTTTTAATTGGTTCCTTTTCAACACGAATTTTTTCTTCAGTAAGTTGTGCCTCTGGTAACTGAAGTTTTGTTGAATCTTCTTCCAGATACTTAATTTCTTCAAAATTTACTACATCCGAATTTCCTATTCCAAACCATCTTGTACAGACATTTTGGTTGTCTAAAAATATTTCAACGCTTCCTTGCCCTCTGCACCAAAATCCAGCAGTTTCAGTTCCCCAACTTTGAACGAACTCTACAATTTTCCATTCTTTTTCTAATGTTAATAAGAACTGGTTTGTTCCTACTTCAACTCCGTTCAATTTCCAAACTGCTAAACCATCCAACTCTACAGTTTTATTTAAATAAAATGGATTTTCTATAACTAATTCTACACCAACATATTTTGTAGTATCTTCATTGAATTCCAATAAATAAGTTCTTTTATCGGTTCTTAAATTTTCAGTTAAGTTATAAGTTTTGGCAGATAAAATTTTATAAAGTTTACTGTCGTTAATTTCATAATCAGTTTTGTAATTTTCTTTTTGAATTCCGATTGCAGGTGTAGTGTCTGTTTCATCTTTAGGATATGCTTTTAAAATTCGTTGATAAATATTATCAAAATACTTATCACCCTCCAAATTTAGTTTTATGTCTTCAGCAATTGACCGAGCTTGTCTAAATTGAAAGAGTCCGTATAATGATTCCAATTGCATTATATAAGCTT
Source organism: Ignavibacteriales bacterium CG12_big_fil_rev_8_21_14_0_65_30_8 (assembly GCA_002783525.1). Classification (GTDB taxonomy): domain Bacteria; phylum Bacteroidota; class Ignavibacteria; order Ignavibacteriales; family Ignavibacteriaceae. The sequence goes on from PFGS01000112.1 coordinate 1,856, forward strand.
CAGTAAATTCAACTTTTAATGAAGGAGTATCCAAGATCTTTTTTGCGCACCACAATGAAAACCAATATTCTTTTTGTTTAAGGGCAAGCAGACCTTCTTTTAAATAAGCTCTTTTTTTACTGAATATACCTTTTAAAAAACCATCGCCGTAACCCAGAGTTATTTGCAACCATTTTTTAATTTGAATTAATTGGTTGTTTTCCTTGTCATCAATTTTAATAGCTTTGTCAATTTCTTCCAGCGCCTCAAAATATCTACCTAAACCGGCTAAAGCTCTGGCTTTGTTTAAATGGGCCCAAGAAAGTAAATTCGGTTTTTTTGAAATAGCCCAATCCAGATCTGCAAGTGCTCCTTCAAAAACACTCATTCGCATAAGTAAATATCCACGGTAAAGTCGTGCATTTACGTCTTCACCGCCTATTTCAACTGAATAGTTTGCCAATTCCAAAGCTTCAGCAGGAGCACCGTTTTCTAAATATGCCCAAGCAAGGCAAGTAGCAGAGTTAAAATCTTCAGGGTTTTCTTCGTGTATTTTTCTTGCTGAGGTAAGAGCCATTCGGTATCTGCCCTGGCGCAAATGTTCGTAAGCTTCTTGTAAAAGTGTATTATAATCGTCTGTAATTGTATCCATATAATGAATATCTAGGATAAATAAAAATTGAAAAAAACTTATAAAAAATAAATATAATATTAAATATAAGTTAAATAAAGGTTGTAATTATTTATCTTATTATAATAAAATTAAAAATTTATTAAAAATGTAGAATAATTATTATTTATAAACAAAATGAAAAATTTTTCTGATTATATAGGCTTATTTACAGACCATTACGAATTTACAATGGCTCAGGGCTATTTTCTTGATGGAAGAAAAGATACCAAAGCTTGTTTTGATTATTTCTTCAGAAAAAATCCTTTTAAATCCGGCTATGTTATTTTTGCCGGTTTACAAGACTTTTTAGAAATGTTATCCGAATTTAAATTTAATGATGAATCAATTGCACATCTTAAAAGAGTAGGATTCAATAATGATTTTTTAGATTATCTATCGGAATTTAAATTTAATGGAACAATTCATTCTGTAAAGGAAGGTGAAGTTGTTTTTAATAACGAACCTGTAATTATTGTTGAAGGTAATATTATTGAGACTCAGCTAATTGAAAGTCTTTTGCTCAATATGATCAATTTCCAATCTCTTATTGCAACTAAAGCATCAAGAATTAGATATACTGCTGGTGAAAGATTAGTTATGGATTTTGGGCTGAGAAGGGCACAAGCACTTTCAGCAATACACGCAAGTAGAGCTGCTATTATTGGTGGACTGGACAGCACATCCAATGTTTACAGCGCATACAGATATGACCTTTTATCATCCGGCACGTTGGCGCACTCGTGGATTCAAAGTTATGGTGACGAACTAACAGCATTCAGAAAATATGCTGCAGCATTCCCCCAAAATTGTGTACTGCTTGTAGATACCTATAATACACTAAAAAGCGGATTGCCAAATGCTGTAAAAGTTGCAAAAGAAATGGAGAGAAAAGGTGAGAGACTTAGAGCGATTCGATTAGATAGTGGTGATCTTGCATATTTGAGTAAAGAAGCCAGAAAAATTTTAGATCAAGCTAATCTTAGATATGTTAAAATTGTTGCATCCAATCAACTTAATGAACATCTAATTAAAAGTTTAATTGATCAAAAAGCACCAATTGATGCTTTTGGTGTGGGTACTAATCTTATAACTGGTCAAAATGATGCTGCACTGGACGGTGTATATAAATTAGCAACTATTGATGAAAGACCAACTTTAAAAATTTCAGAGAATATTGAAAAAATTACACTGCCTGGAACAAAAAGGTTATATAGATTTTATAATGGAGAGAATAAGTTTTATGCTGATGGTATTTTACTTGAAGATGAAAATGAAATTGATGAAATTTATCACGCAATTGATCAATATAAATTTGCTAATATTAAAGGATTAAAGAAGGAAGATCTTTTAGTTGAAGTTTTTGAAAAGGGAGAAATAAAAAAGAAAAAAGAAAGTGTTTATGAGATCAGTCAATATGCAAAACAAAGATTGGAGTTATTGCCTGAAGAACACAAAAGATTTGAAAATCCACATATTTATAAGGTTGGAATAAGTAAAAAATTATTTAATTTAAAAGCTGAAATAATAAAAGATTTGAAAAAATAAGAAATATGAATAAAGCACTTTTAATAGTTGATGTTCAGAATGACTTTTGTCCCGGTGGTAAATTACCAGCCCCACAGGGAGATAAAGTTATTCCTGTGATTAATAAAATAATGGATAATTTTCATTTTGTTTTTGCATCGCGCGATTGGCATCCAAAAGTATCTGTTCATTTTAATAAATGG
>PFGS01000181.1:0-3833 GCA_002783525.1 Ignavibacteriales bacterium CG12_big_fil_rev_8_21_14_0_65_30_8
GCGTAGACGCCCGCCTTGACTCGACGTCAAGCAGAGGCAGGGGAACAGCTTGCCCGCCTCTGTGTACTACTTCAACATTTCGGTGGCTTTTATTCTGTTCTCTGCCATTTTATAAGCATCTTTTTATTCATTTTAAAATTTATTTTACTGAATCGAGTCGGATTATTATTTTTTCTTTTTTCCATTGACTTTTTACTTATTAAAGAGGCTATGTGCGCATTAATTCTTAATAAATAATCCATTATATGATAAGCCAATATTAATAACCGGTGTTTGATAAATATTTTCAAAATATATAGCCGTTATCGTTCTTAATTCTCGGTTACTTAAATTAAAATTCATCAAATAACGTATCCCATACATTTCGACATTAAATTTTCTTCCAACTACGCTGTCAAAAGATAAATTTCTAAATTCTTGCTTCTCATTTCTATAACAAATTCCAAGGCTCCCTTGAATAACATTGGAATGAAATAGCTTTTTTTGAAAAATTAATTCACTACTAAGTAATGTATTAGCAATCCCAGTTAAATAATAATCGTGTCCTAAATGGTAATTAAAATCTATACCAGCATTTATTATTAAACTTGGATTAATACCTATTGTTAATCTTTTGCTTGGGTGTAATAAAAAACTATACCCAGAAAGTCCAATTTGCCACAGTGGATTCATTGTAGAATCCACAATTCCATCATTCGCTAATAAATATTTATTCCTAAAACTATAACTATAAAACGATTTAGTAAGAGACAATCTTGTTTCTGAGGATTTCATTATTGATCTAAAATTTTCTGTTTCAGGTAAGTCATCATTGAAAATCGCTGCCTCAGATAACGGAGCATGCAAAGCACAAGCAAAATTTAGAAAACTAAATATGGCAATTGATATTAAGTTAAAAAATAAATTCGTCTTGCAGTAAGAAAGCATTGATTTTTTTTATTTATAGTGATAAAACAAGATTTTCTCTTATGTCTTTTGCTTCTTCCAGTTTTATCTTTTTATAGTATCCTTGTTTACTTAAGCCGAGCAATTCCGTTAACTCTATAACTTTCATTTCTTTGCCCTTTTCTTCTCTAAGTCTTCCAACAGCTCGGCTCTAGACTTTTTTCTCTTTTTAGAGTCAACCCTTTTCAGGACGATGCAGCAAGTTTATAAGCCTAACGGCGTTTTCTATAACCCGCCGCCCAGAACTAAAATATTTTCTAGAACGACAACACGATTAATTATGAATTAACTTAAAATATTTTTGTTAAGAAATAAAGAATAACTTAAATAAAATTTTACCTTAAATTCTATTTACAATAAGTAAATACTGGATATGGTTTATAATTACCCATAGACATTCTAGTAATTAAACTATCCTTATATAGAATTTCGAACCATTTGTTCTTAATACAATAAATTTCATTATTTGAATTACTGTAAGATTTATATGTACTTTCGACAGGTAAACCATAAATTTGGTACACCATTTCTAACGAAGAGCCTATTCCAATACCAAATTCTGTTTTACCTTTATAGGATTGACCAACAGAAATAACATCTACAGTGTCAAAGTCAGTATCATTTTGAAGAAATCCAATATCTATAACTTTATTCTCATTACTATATTCTTCTTCCGGATTTGCAATATAAATATATGTCCTCCAACTACGGTTACTACCATCTGCCCAACCTATACTTGATGGCTGCCCTAAAATAGCTTCAACATTAGCTTTCGTATCTCAAAGCTTAATACCATTTACACTTTTACCGGGTATAATTAATCCATAAGTTGAAGTATCTACTCCTGTTGTAGAATTACAACTAAGTAAAGAAATAATTATTGAAATGAATAAAATTTTGTATAAATGGAGATTAATTTTTCTTATATATTTTATCATTTTACTACCCCTATAAATAGTTAATCATACGGAACCCCGTTAATAACATCTGATGTATGTTCCAAATGTTTATTTATAACTTAATAAAAAATCAAATAACAAAAAAATAATCCGCCGTGGTGGATTAGAATTTAGTGAGATTCCTGCATCGGCTGGAATGTCAAGGTGAAAGATATTTTGAAAGCTGAAAGCTAATTGCTGACAGCTGACTACTATTCCCCTTTCTATCTTTTCCATTTTATACTTATTTTTAAGTTCTATTTAATAACCAAAAAATAGGAAACCTTCAAAATGAAACAATCAATTTATCTTTTTTTAATATTAGGACTAATATCTATGTCTTGCAGCAATAAAGAATCAAATCCATTCTTAGTTGAATGGAATACACCTTTTCAAACCCCGCCATTCGATAAGATTAAAACCGAACACTATGTTCCCGCATTTAAGGAAGGGATTAAAATTCATAATAAAGAAATTGAGAACATTGTTAAAAATCCGGAAGCTCCTACTTTCAAGAATACAATTGAAGCCCTTGATTACAGCGGTAAAATTTTAACAAGAGTACGCAGAGTTTATGTTGGAATGAATGATGCTATGACAAATGAACAGTTTCAAAAAATATCAAAAGAAATTTCCGAGCTTCGTTCCAGTCACGAAGATGATATAAATCTAAATGCAAAACTTTTTGAAAGAGTTAAATCAGTTTATGACAATAAAGAAAATTTCCATCTTAATAAAGAACAGCAAATGCTTTTGGACAGATATTACAAGCAGTTTGTTCGAGGCGGTGCAAATTTAAATGACGCAGATAAAGAAACTTTCAGACAGCTTAATAAAGATATTTCTTTGCTTTCAATAAAATTCGGCGAGAATGTTCAAAAAGATATTAACAATTATGAATTAGTAATAGAAAATAAAGATGATCTTGATGGGCTTCCACAAGGTGTAATTGATGCAGCAGCCGTTACATCCAAAGAAAAAGGTAAAGAAGGAAAATGGGTTTTTACAATTCAGAAATCAAGTATGATCCCTTTTCTTCAATATGCAAAAAACAGAAAATTAAGAGAACAAATTTATTACGCTTACACACACAAAGGTGATAACAACAACGAGCAAGACAACAAAAAAATTCTTGCTCAAATGGCTTCTCTCAGGTTAAAAAGAGCAAACCTTCTAGGCTACAAAACTCACGCAGACTTTGTATTGGATGAAGAGATGGCAAAAGAGTCCAAAAATGTTTATGGACTTTTGGATAAAGTTTGGCCGCCTGCACTAAAGATTGCCAAAAAAGAAAGAGAAGAAATGCAGAAAATAATTTATAAGGAAGGCAATAAATTTAAGCTAGCTTCTTGGGACTGGTGGTATTACGCAGAAAAACTTAAAAAACAAAAATATGATCTGGATGAAGAACAACTTCGTCCATATTTTAAATTAGAAAATGTAATTCAAGGAGTTTTTGACCTGGCAACAAATCTTTTTGATATGCATTTTGTAGAAAGATTTGATATCCCCAAATATCATCCTGATGTAAAAACTTTTGAAGTTAAGGATAAAGAAGGAAACCACATTGCTATTCTTTACACAGATTATTTTCCCCGAGCAAGTAAAAGAGGCGGTGCTTGGATGGATGCATTCACAAAACAAAGCAAAGAAGACGGGAAATTTATTCATCCTGTAATTTATAATGTTGGTAATTTTACAAAACCAACAGCCGATACACCATCACTTTTAAGTGTTGATGAAGTTGAAACTTTATTCCATGAATTTGGTCATGCAATTCATGGTATGTTATCAAACTGCACTTATGAATCTATATCAGGAACAGAAACTCCAAGAGATTTTGTTGAATTCCCTTCTCAGGTAATGGAAAACTGGGCAATGCATCCTGATGTACTTAAGAAATATGCTAAACACTTTAAGACCGGCGAAATTATTCCAAAAGAATTAATT
>PFGS01000181.1:3851-4252 GCA_002783525.1 Ignavibacteriales bacterium CG12_big_fil_rev_8_21_14_0_65_30_8
AGCAAATGGAACCAAGGATTTGCAACTGTTGAATATTTAGCTGCCTCGTATCTTGATATGGCCTGGCATACTTTAACAGACACCACTTTACAGGATTCAAATAAATTTGAAACAAAAACAATGAATGAGCTTGGATTGATACCCGAGATAGTACCGAGATACAGAAGTACATATTTTAATCATATTTTTTCAGGCGAATATTCATCAGGTTATTACAGTTATATTTGGTCAGAAGTTTTAGATGCCGATGCATTTGCAGCTTTTGTTGAAAGCGGTGATGTATACAACAAAGAATTAGCAAGTAAATACAAGAAGTATATTCTTTCATCAGGCGGTACTGATGATGCGATGACTCTTTACAGAAAATTCAGAGGTAAAGATCCAAGCATTGAACCGCTGTT
>PFGS01000069.1 GCA_002783525.1 Ignavibacteriales bacterium CG12_big_fil_rev_8_21_14_0_65_30_8
GCTCAGCTTATGTAGTACCTTCAGCCTGCGCTAAAGCCGGTGTGTTGGCATTAACAAGGTCTCTCGCCGTTGAGTGGGCAAAATACGGTATTCGTTCTAACGCAATTGCTCCGGGTCCGTTTCCAACTAAAGGTGCTTGGGAAAGACTTTTTCCGGAAGAAATGAGAGCGCTTTTTGATATTAAAAAGAAAGTTCCATTAGGAAGAGTTGGAGAACATCAGGAGCTTTCTAACTTGGCCGCTTATTTAATATCAGATTTCTCTTCTTTTATGAATGGGGAAGTTGTTACTATTGATGGTGGTGAATGGTTGAAAGGTGCAGGAGAGTTTAATATGTTTGAAAATCTTACTCCTGAAATGTGGGACCAAGTAGAAAAGATAGTTAAAAATATAAAAGGAAGTTGATTAAATTTACCTTTTATTTTGTTATGAATTTAAAATAATCCTTATGAGAATATCATGGGAAAATCAAAAAAAAGAAAAATAGTTTTTGATATTGAAACCGCTCCTTACCCTCTAGAAGAACTCTCCGAAAGTCAAAAAGAATATCTATTCAGATATGCCGATAAAGAAAAAGATGAAGAAATAAAAAAAGAAAAAAGAGATGAGGTTATTAGATACCTTAGCCTCTATCCCTTTACTGCAAAAATTATAGCAATTGGTATTTATGATATTGTTAAAGAAAAAACTTTTGTTTATTACGAAAGTGATGAACAAGATGAATGGCATTCTGATGATGGAGTTATAAACTACAAAGGATTAACAGAGTCAGAAATGATAAAATCATTTTGGAGAATAGCAGAAGTTACTGATAAGTTTATAACTTTTAATGGAAGGAATTTTGATATTCCTTTTCTAATGATTCGTTCTGCTATAAATAAAATTAAACCAACATCAAATTTAATTACCTCTCGATACGATAAAAAATTACACATCGATCTTTTAGAACAATTAACATATTTTGGACTTACTAAAAAATTTAATCTGGATTTTTATTGTCAGGCATTTGGAATTGAATCTCCAAAGTCAAAAGGAATTTCAGGAATGGAAGTTAAAAATCTTTATAATGCCGGCAAAATTAAAGAAATTGCTATATATTGCGGTAAAGATGTAATTGCAACTAACAAATTATTTAATATTTGGAATTTATATTTGAATTTGTAATTCTTCACAATATTTCTTCAATCTTTTCAAATTTGATTTCATCATATTCATAAGCATTGTAAGTATAATCTTAAATTTGATTCTATCAAATAAATTTTTATTAGTGTCACCCTTTGAATAAAATCTTAACTCTACATTTGTTCTGTTATCAATATCAGTTAAAACATATTCAAATATAATTATTATTTTATCCGAGATATAACCTTCCTCAGAAAAAGTAATTTCATTTTCGCATACATTATTTGATAATGTAGTAACATCCATTTTCATATTTGAAAATTCACAAGTATGTACATTATTAACTCTATTAATTTTATTTGAATTTTTAATTTTATTTAATCCCTTAATCCAGTTTTTTTTATGGTCTACATTACTAATGATAGAGTGTACATTTATTAGAGTTGTTTTAATATCTATTGAAAGTTTACCGACTTTACCTTTTAATTTTAGAATCTCACTTTTTGTAGGTGGAGGCAAAGAAGATTTTAAATCTGTAAGGGAAATATATTTTGAATTTATCTTTCCGAAATTATTTATTTCCTCAATATTAGTTTGCAGTTTTATCTCTTTGTCAATCAAATCAATATTATCCGACTGGTTATTTAAATAATTTTCTGTTAATAAAATATATTCGTGTGATGGGATACTGTTTTTTAATAACCTATGTACTAAAATTACATCACTTCCTATTAGTTTATTAAATTTATCTATAGCCACCTCTTCCAATACGCCATAGTGAGAAATAAATTTTAATGTTAAATTTGTTACACTGGTACATGCACCGCATTGACAAACATTATTATGCTCTATACTTTTTAAATATGAATGAAAAGAAAGAAACATTTTTTTTGATTGTTCGAATATTTCATTAAAAGTTGGAGGAACTCCATTTCTATAGAATAATACAGCATCTCCTTCAATTTCAGAAATATTTAAATCAAGTTCATTTTGATTTATTATAACACTCAATAATTCTGAAATTATATGGCGACTGTGTGACAGTTCGGTTTGTGTTACAAATTTAGTAAAACCACTTATATCCGGTACAAATAGTAATGATTGTGTTGCCATTGTTTTATTATTTATAATTTAAATATATACTTAATCGAGCGTACTTTACCGTAATATATGCGACTATTATACATTCTTTTACTTCTAAAGTAAAATAAAAAATTTAGAATTTTATATTTTATAATTAAAATAATAATAATATATTAATGTCAGTGTGTTTGAAAAATTATAAATAAATTAAAATTTTATAACATTAATGGGAGTAAATGTGAAAAAGTATTTTGTATTAATTGTTATTGGGGTATCTTTTCTTCTTTTTTCTACTATATTTGCTCAGGGTGATGATATAAACAATACATTATCAAATCTTTCAACATCTGCTGCTATACCGTATGTTAATCCTGTAATCTCAGCATTTGGATCTAATCTTAATTCTGGATGGGTTAGTAAATTACCTGCCAACACAATGGGATCATTTAACTTAGATCTTAAAATTGCAGGTATGGGTTCTTTCTTAGAGGAAAATGAAAAAACTTTTTCCACTAGCGGTGCTTTCAGATTTACTTCTAGTCAAGCAGATCAGATAGTTGCCGGTATTCTTAATCCTATTGATAGAGCTGATATAAAAAATCAGATTCTATCAAAAGATTTTAATGTTGCAATTAGCGGACCTACTATTATTGGAAAGGAAGCAGATAATGTTAAAGTAATTTTTGCCGAGCAATCTTTTACAGCAAATGGAAATATTTATAATGTTCCAGCTCAAACATTTGCTTTAACTGATGTTAAAGGCTTTTTGGATGAACTATCAATTATGCCTACTGCTGCTGTTCAATTAGGTATTGGTACTTTTGCAGGTACAAATTTTATGTTAAGATGGCTGCCGGATATTGATATAAAAAATTTGGGTAAATTTAGCTTTTGGGGTGTAGGTGCTTTGCATAACCCTGCAGTTTGGTTTGATGGTGAAATGCCTTTTGATTTGGCATTTGGTGGATTTTATCAAAAATTAACAGTGGGAACAATATTTGAAACTGAAGCTTCTCAATTCGGAATTTATATAGGTAAACAATTAGGATCAATTATTGCCTTTACTCCTTATATGGGAGTTACTACTGAATTTTCAACTACAACTATAAATTATGATTATGAATTTGATACGCCAACCGGGACAACAAAATCTAATATTAATTTTGAACTAGAAGGAAAAAATACGGTAGGATTTACAGTAGGTGCCTCTTTTAAATTAGCAATTTTGAATCTTAATGTAGATTATAAAATATCTGAGATTAAAACATTAAGTGCCGGATTAAATTTTGGATTTTAGTTTCCAATTACTATAACTTAATTTCTATAAACCGCCCAAGGGCGGTTTATTTATTAGTTGTCCATTTCCTATAAATTCTAATTGTGTTTCTGAGAAATCATCTTTAGTTAATTTTTTAATCAAATTAAATCCGGCAAATGAGTCATCAATAACAGGATATCCATTTTCAACTTGTTGTACTGAATTAAAATTCCCTGAAATAAACTCACCCGTAATTTCATTAATATCTACATCAAGAATTCCAGCAATACCACTAACTCCATCTATATTCATATTTCCGTATGTTAAAAAATTACCTAGTGAATACGCAATAAGTCTGTTTTTATATAATTCAAATGCTCTAAGAACATGTGGACCGTGGCCAATAACTATATCAGCTCCGGCATCAATTACTGCATGGGAAAATTTTACCAAGTTACCGCGATTCTCTCCATACATTAATTCTGTCTTGTTTTTAACATGTAAAGCTTTTCTGCCTTCTTTTCCTCCATGAAATGAAACAATAATTAAATTACTCTTGGTCTTTAATTCAGTGATTACTTTCTTAGCATTATTAATATCTGAAACATTATAAGATATTTCAGAAAAACCAAAAGGAACAATTATTATTTCTTTTCCTCTAATAAATATCTTTTTTGGTTCTTTTTTACCTACATAATTAATATTTAGTTCACTTAATAGCTGTTTGGTAAAATCATATCCTTTAAAACCGTAGTCATTGGAGTGATTATTATCTATATTTAAAATATTAAAATTTAATTGTTTTAGAACCGGTGCAAGGTAAGCAGGCATTCCAAACTCAAAACATCTTTCCATTGTCCTTGATGGTTCAGTACATTTGGTGGGTTGAAAGTGTTCTAAAATAAAAGTT
>PFGS01000288.1:0-3717 GCA_002783525.1 Ignavibacteriales bacterium CG12_big_fil_rev_8_21_14_0_65_30_8
TAAAACGACATCAGCATATATTGTTCCTATGCAGCTATCGGTAGCCATAAAATATTTGTATTTTATCGCAATACTGATTAGCTCACTATTTAACCCATATTTAGTAGTTGGACTGGTAATATTTGTTATCGGCGAGGTAATTGTGCGTGCTGTAAAAATGAAAGATGAACAAGATTTAACGGTGTGAGGAAATTATGGCAATAAGAGTAAACTTGGATGTGATGATGGCGAGAAGAAAAATTTCCCTTACCGAGCTTGCTGAAAAAGTTGGGATAACACAGGCGAATCTTTCAATTCTGAAAACTGAAAAAGCAAAAGCAATAAGGTTTTCGACTTTAAATAAAGTCTGTGAAGTATTGGAATGCCAACCGGGGGATATTTTAGAATACATTTCTCAAATAAAATAGAGACTCATCGTCGATGCGTCTCTACAACATTTACCAGATCCTGAATTTACAGTACCGTGTTTTTTTGTATTAAAATTTGGTGTTGGTATTCCGTCTCTTATATCTTTATTTTTCAACACTATTTAATTTAAATGCTTTAATAATTAAGAATAAATGATATTTCTAAATCCTGCTGTATTATTTGGACTTTTGGCTGCTGCTATTCCTGTGTTAATACATATGCTGAATTTAAGAAAACTAAAAAAAGTTGATTTCAGTACATTAAAATTTTTAAAAGAATTACAAAAGAGTAAAATTAGAAGGATTAAATTTAAACAATGGCTGCTTTTGGCTTTGCGTGTATTAATTATTTTATTTACTGTTTTTGCTTTTGCCCGCCCAACTTTAAAAGGAATTGCCTTAGCCGGTACAACTTCTGCATCAAAAACTTCTGCAGTTATTATTTTAGATAATTCCTTTAGTATGTCTTTGGTTGAATCAGAAGGTTCGTTGTTCAATCAGGCAAAATCAGAAATTGTAAAAATTCTTTCTCAATTAAAAGAAGGTGATGATGCGGAAATTATTTTTACATCTAATTCTAAAGAAACAGTGAATAAACTAACTAAAAATATTTCATCATTAAAAAATAGAATTAATGAATCAGATATTTCCACAGTTACAGGTAATATTACGCAGGCGATTGAAAAAGGTTTATCAATTTTATCATCTTCTAAAAATTTTAATAAAGAATTATTTGTCTTATCTGATTTTCAGAAAGAAAGTTTTGCTGAATTATCCAAATTAAAATCTGTTGATATGGAAGATATACGTCTTTACAAAATAAATTTTGGTGGTAAAAATTACCAAAATATTGGGATTGATAAATTAAACTTGGGCACACAAATATTTGAAAAGAATAAACCGATTGTTTTTAATACAAAAATTACCAATTATTCTTCGGATAATATTAAAGATATAATTGTTTCTCTTTTTATTAATGGAGATAGAAAAACACAAAAAAATATTAACTTAAATGCAGGTGCAACCGCATCATTAGAATTGATTGCTGAAGTTAATACATCAGGTTTTATTAATGCATTTTTAGAAATTGAAGATGACAATATTTCTTTGGATAACAGACGATATATCAATTTTTACATTCCATCGAAAATAGATGTTGGTTTATTTTCCGACAACCAAGTTGATGTTCAATTTATAAATGCAGTTTTAAGATCATCAAAGAATATTGACGAAATAAAAACGAATGAACACAAAACAAATCAACTCGCTTCAATAGAACTTTCAAAATTAGATTTGATAATTTTTTTACCTTCAAACAATAGAACAAATTTGAAAAGATTAAATGATTTTATTAACTCGGGCGGTGGATTATTACTATTACCCGGTAACTCTATTAATGAAAAAGACTTTAATAATATATTATCCAATTTGAGTATTACGGCAAATGTAACGGCTCTTGGTACAAAATTAGCAAATGATAATTATGCAGTATTTGATAAAGTAGATTTTGAACATCCCGTATTTGAAAATATTTTTTCTAAAAAAAATAAAAATGAAATTGATTCCCCCAATATTTTATATCACTTTAATATTGATTATAAAGATATAGTAAAAAAAATAATATCATTAAATGACAACTCTTCTTTTTTAACTGAATTAAAAATTGGTGAAGGTAAGGTAATAATATTTAATACAGCTCCTTCATTGGAATGGTCCAATTTTCCTATCAAAGGAATATTTGCTCCTTTGCTGAATAAATCCATTTATTATTTGGCTTCTGAAGATAATTCTATCAATAACTTTATTGCAGGAAATGAAATAAAAATTAAGGCTGGTAACTACAAAGGATTAATAGAGATAATAAAACCAAATAAGGCCTCAGAATTTATAACTCTTGATGATAAATCAAACTATAATTTTGTAAATTATAGTTCGGCAGATCAGACAGGTTTTTACAACGTAAGAAACAAAAAAGATACAATTTCTGTATTCAGTGTAAATACCAATCCTGCAGAATCGCAGCAAGAATATTTAAATGATGATCAAATAGAAGATTATCTGAATAAAATAAATTTTACAGGTAAATATATTTCTATTGATAAATCAGAAGAAATAATTTCAGTAATTCAGAAAGCAAGATTTGGCTCTGAGTTTTGGAAAATACTTATTATTATCGCTTTAATTTTGGCATTGATAGAAATGCTTGTTTCTAAAAGTTCAAAAAGGGATATTGCAGAAATAACTAAATAAATATGATTCAAATAACAAATAACAAAAAAGAAAAAGCAATCCTAATATCTTTAAATAAAGACAATTTATCTAACGATATAATTACCGAACATCTGACAGAATTAGAAGAACTTGCTTTAACAGCCGGAGCGGAAGTATTACATAAAATTATACAAAACAACAGACCTGCAGATAAAGCGACCTATATTGGGAAAGGCAAAGTAGAAGAAATAAGATTACTTGTTGAAAATAATGAAGATATAGATCTATTAATTTTTGATGATGATCTAACTCCAATACAGGTAAGAAATCTTGAACAAATAATTAAAAGAAAGATTGTAGACAGAAGCGGACTTATATTGGATATTTTTGCAACTCGTGCAAAAACCAAGGAAGCAAAAACTCAGGTAGAACTTGCTCAGCTTCAATATATGCTTCCACGATTAACCAGAGCCTGGACTCACCTTTCAAAGCAATATGGAGGTATAGGTACAAAAGGACCGGGTGAAACTCAGATTGAAACTGACAGAAGAATCATCAGAACTCGTATATCTCTTTTAAAAGAAAAATTAATTAAAATTGAAAAGCAGAGAAATACTCAAAGCCAGGGCAGAAATAATTTTCTAAGAATAGCTTTGGTCGGTTATACAAATGCAGGTAAGTCCACTTTGTTTAATTTATTAACTGATTCAAAAGTATTTGCAGAAGATAAATTATTTGCAACTCTAGATTCAACTACCAGGCATTTAATAATTAAAAATGAGAAAGTCCTTTTAAGTGATACCGTAGGCTTTATAAGAAAATTACCAACCAATTTAATTGCTTCATTCAAAAGTACTTTAAGTGAAGTGAAAAATGCCGATATAATTTTTCATGTTATTGATTTTTCACATTCTTATTATGAAGATCACATTAAAGTTGTTGAAAACACATTAAAAAATCTTGGCTGTGAAAAAACTATTCAATACAAAATTTTCAATAAAATTGATGCGGTTACAGATCATAATAAGATTGATTATGTTAGAAACACCTATAATAATTGCTTTATAATTTCAGCACAAAGGGGTATAAACATTTCTTC
>PFGS01000288.1:3734-3876 GCA_002783525.1 Ignavibacteriales bacterium CG12_big_fil_rev_8_21_14_0_65_30_8
CAGAAGAACTCGAAGATAAAATTGATAATTTATTCATTGAAGAAAACATACAACTGTCTTTAAGCAACTCTAAAGCTGCAGCTCAAATTCACAACCTTGCTGAAGTTATTAGTACAAAATATGATGACGAATTTGCACATAT
>PFGS01000233.1 GCA_002783525.1 Ignavibacteriales bacterium CG12_big_fil_rev_8_21_14_0_65_30_8
TAGAACCGGACATAAGCGGGGTATGCAATGTTGGAGGAACCTTTGTTATCAATTCAAAGCCTACGAATATTGCTAATACAAATACATATATCAGCATTAAAAAACTTATTACATCCATAGTGTTTCCTTTTTATTTTAATAGTTCTTTTATTCTAGGATTAACTACTTCTTTATTGTGTGTAATTAATGCACCTTTAATTATTTCATCTTCTAAATCCAACTCAACTTTACCTTCTTTTGAAATATGATTGAGCAGATTAAGAATATTTTTAGAATACATTTCACTTGCGTGTGTTGGAACAAGGCTCGGTAAATTAGATTCACCAATTATTGTTACACCGTGTTTTGTAACTACTTTGTCTTTTTCACTAACTTCGCAATTACCGCCAAATTCAACTGCCATATCTAATACCACACTTCCCTGTTTCATGTTTTTAACCATTTCTTCCGTAACAAGAACAGGAGCCTTTTTACCCGGGATTAAAGCGGTTGTAACTACAATATCTGCATCTGTTATGTGTTTAAAGATCAGATCTTTCTGCTTCTTTAAAAATTCTTCAGAAGCTTCTTTTGCATAACCGCCTTCGTCCTGCATATTTTCATCTGTTTGTACTTCAATAAATTTACCGCCGAGACTTTCTACTTCCTCTTTTACAGATGGACGAATATCAGAGACTTCAACCTTGGCGCCAAGTCTTTTTGCCGTACCAAGTGCTTGCAGACCTGCAACACCGGCTCCCATAATAACAACTTTTGCGGGTGATATTGTACCTGCTGCAGTCATCATAAGAGGGAAAATTTTTCCAAGATGGTTTGCACACATTATAACGCTTTTATATCCGGCTAAGTTAGCCTGCGAACTTAAAGCATCCATTTTTTGAGCAAAAGTTGTACGAGGTATCATATCCATTGAAATGACATTGACTCCTTTATCTGCACATTCTTTTGCATTTTTGAAATTATGAAGAGGATACAGAAATGTAATAAGAATTGTACCTTCTTTCATTAAATTTAATTCCGGTGTTTTTAATTCCGGATGTTCTACCGGACGCTGTACTTTTAATACAACATCAGCAGAATTGTACAATTGTTTTATATCCTTTACAATTTTAGCACCTGCAGATTCATATTGTTCATTTGTAAAACCTGCATTCAATCCTGCATTGTTTTCAACCTGAACTTCAAATCCTGCTTTTTTAAGCTTAGATGCAACATCGGGGATAATGGCTACTCTGTTTTCGCCTGGTAAGTTTTCTTTTGGAACTGTTATAATCACTTTTTTCTCCATGTCTGATTATAAACAAAAAATATTTATTTATGAAAATTAAAACGATTTGAATGTAAATCCAAATTTGGAGATAAAGTATTTTACAGTAGATTGAATTTAGTACTTTAATTTTAATTTATAATTATTAATTTGTGCTAGTAATTAGATTTGATTTATAATTTCAAACTAATTGGGGTTAAAAATGAAATTAAAAATATTTTTCTACCTCTTTCTCTCTCAAGTTTTTATAACTGCACAAAATAATAATAAAATTTCCACTATTAATAAAATTGAACATTTGAATTTGCTACGCACGAATGTGTTTGTAGACTCATTCTTAAATATACGAGATGGCCATACTCTAAAAAAATTTTCTTCTAATGGCTACCTTGTATCAATAGAGTTGAATCAGGAATGGAGGGATTCAAATTTAGTTAATATTTATAGAACAATAAACACATATGATTTTAAAAATAATCTAATTGAAAAATTAGGTCAATTTTGGAGTAATTCAAATTGGGTTAATGTAAGCAAATCTTCTTATACCTATGATAGCAATAATAATCAAATTGGATTTTTGGGACAGAATTGGAATGGTTCTAATTGGATTAATAGCTGGAAATCTTTATACACTTACGACAATAATAACAATAAAACAACCTTAATATCACAGACTTGGGAAGACTCCAATTGGATAAATTACTTTTTTCATTCATATACATACGATAACAATAATAATGAGATATTAGAATTATCACAACAATGGGTTGGTTCTAATTGGAAAAATTTCCATAAGACTACTAATACTTATGATAGTAATAATAATATGACATTAACTTTATTACAGGGTTGGGACGGTGTAACTTGGATCAATTCCAATAAAGAATCATATACATATGATAAAAATAATAATGAGATTGAATATTTGTACCAAAAATGGAATGGATCTAATTGGGTTAATTACAGAAAGTCTTCATACAAATATGATAGTATTAATAATTTAACAGAACTTATAACCCAAAGGTTAGATGGTTTAAAGTTAACTAATCATTTAAAATTTATTTACTCTTATGATAGTAATAATAATCAGATTGGATTTTTGAACTTAAGCTGGGATGGTTCTAATTGGATAAATTATATTAAAACATCATCCACTTTTGATAACAATAATAACGAGTTGGAATATTTGGTACAGTCATGGGAAAATTCAACCTGGATAAATTCAAGCATGGCTTCATCTACTTTTAATAGTAATAATAATAAAACAGAAATTATATACAAGAACTGGAATGGTATAAGCTGGATTAATTCAGTGAGATATTCATATACATACATTCCAGAAAATAACATATTCGATGAAGAAATAGCTATACCAAATGGCTTCGTTCTTTTACAAAACTTTCCAAATCCATTTAATCCAGGGACTATAATTGCTTATAAGTTATTAAAAATTAGTATTGTAACATTAAAAGTTTTTGATTTACTAGGTAGAGAAGTTGCAACATTAGTAAATGAAGAAAAACCAGCAGGGAGTTACGATGTAAAATTTGATGGAAAGAATTTACCGAGCGGGATTTATTTTTATAGAATTAGTAGCGGTAGTTTTATCCAGACAAAAAAGATGATCTTGCTAAAGTAAGTAATAATATTTTTATTTAGGAACATCGAGTAACGATTTATAATTTTAGAAGTTGGTAATTCAGCGTTTGATATTCGGTGTTCATTATTCCCGTTTATACTTTTTTCGTCTCTCGTCTTACTTAAATTCAGGTTGTTCTTTAGTAAGACAGTGAATCGTCCCCAGTCCCCAGACAAGATCAACAGCGTGTATCCCAATTACTTTTCTATTTGGAAAAAGAGCACTTAAAATATTTAAAGCTTTTCTGTCATTTTCATCATTAAAAGTCGGAACTATTACAGAGCTATTTGCAATTAAAAAATTAGCATAACTAGCAGGTAGTCTTAGGTTCTTAAAATATACGGGTTTGGGCATAGGCAGCTTTACAACATTTATATTTTTTTCAGTATTTAAAATTTCTAAATTCTCTTTTAATAATTTATAATTTTCATCTCTGGGATTATTTTCATCCACAGCAACCACAGTATTTTTATTTACAAATCTGCAGATGTCGTCAACGTGTCCGTGTGTGTCGTCGCCGGCAATTCCTCTATTCAGCCAAATTACTTTTTTAATTCCTAAATAATTAGAAAATATTTCTTCATAATCTTTTTGTGTAAATCCTTTATTCCTTATTTGCACTTTTTCATCAAGCAGGCATTCTTTTGTAGTAAGTAAAATTCCTTTTCCGTTTGTTTCAATGCTTCCGCCTTCCAGTACTACTTTTCTACTATTACGAATTACATCTGTGTTTTTAATCTTTAATTTATTAGAAACAAATTTTGGAAACTTTACGTCTTTTTTGTAATTGTTGTATTTAGCCCAGGCATTAAATCTAAATGATACTTGTTCAAGTTTTTTTGTTTTTACATTTTCCACATAAATTGGTGAAATATCCCTCAGCCATCCTCTGTCGGTTTTAAATTTTATAAATTCTATTTGTCCGGAAAATGCGTGGGCGGATTTTAATACTCTAATTGCTTCTAATTTTTGTTCTTCTGATTGTACAATAATTCTGATATTTTCACCGGGAAGAATTGCTTTTATAATTTCAACATAGACCCATTTTATGGGACTAAATTTCCCCGGCCAATCGCTTTTGTTATGCGGCCAGGCAATCCAGGTTGCTTCATGTTTTTCCCATTCGGCAGGGAAACGGAAATTGGAATGAATTTTATTGATTTTCATTTTATTAAAATAATTAGGGCGACTTACTAGTCGCCCCTACAAAATAAATTTTAATCTATCATTCTTTTTGTGATTTCAGAATAAGCGTCTATTCTTCTGTCTCTTAAAAACGGCCAGTTCCTTCTAACATTTTCCAGATGATCAATATTAATCTCTCCTATCAGAATTTCTTCTTTGTCATTTGACGCTTGAGCAATTATTACACCTTGAGGATCAGAAATAAAAGAATTTCCCCAAAATTGAATGCCGTCTGA
>PFGS01000144.1 GCA_002783525.1 Ignavibacteriales bacterium CG12_big_fil_rev_8_21_14_0_65_30_8
TTAAATAATCATCTGCATAAAATTCTCCTGCACCAGGAAATAAAAGTGAAAAGAGTCCACCCAACATTGGACTTTTCTTGTTTGTACTTTCTATAACAATATTTGAATTTTGTAACGATATATTATTCTCTAATATTAATTTAGAATCTGATTTAAGATTACCCGTTAAAGAGTAATTATTCTTTTCTTTTATCTGTGAGAATAGATTAAAAGATGTAACTAAAAATATTATCAGCAATATGTAAATTTTTATTTTCATTTTTTATATAATTTAGATTCTTAATGATTAGAAGTCAAAGCCAAAACTTATTCCTCCATAAAACCACCACTCTTTTCCATAAGTTATTTGTTGATCTCTTACAGTTGTTGTAAATTTATCAAATCCGTAAGCAGCACTTACAAATAGTGCAGTAGGAAAAATATAAAAAGAATTCATCATTACTCTTAGTTCTGCTCCGGCTCCTTTTTTAAAATCTTTTATTGATGGAAAACCGGAATCCCAAGCATTACCAATATCAGCAAAAACAGAAACAAATATTTTATCAAAATATAACTGGTTCCATCTTGAATCAATATTTGTTAGTAAAGGTAGTCTGTAAGTTACATTTAACCACGCCATTTCATTACCAGAAATTGCATAGAAAGGATATGGCCTCATTCCCAGCAATCCTCCTACATAAGAATCAAAAAAATCCGGTTGAGCTGGACCCAATATTGTTACACCTCTGGCTTTAAATGTTAAAGTTTGATTATCGCTTAATGGCATATGTAATTTTGAATTGAATTCAAATTTAGAAAAATTAAAATTATCAAACGCCGGTTGTAATATTCCACCTTCTACAATATACTTTCCATCAGGATTAAATTTATTGAATTCATAGCTGTAATTTAATTCATATTCTAATCCAATGGGATTTATATCAGAATTTACACTTGGCTTTATATTATTATAACTATATGTTAATTGTAAATTCCTACCAATAAAATAAGTGTCATTTGTTGTAGGATAAAGAGCATTATTTGGTAATAGGAAACTACTTAAAGTTGCCGAATATCTGCTCCAGATAAATCTAAATTCCAAGCTTTGAAATCGAGAGATGATATTTTGCTTTGCAGCTATGTCAACTTCAAACAAATTATATGTTACATCAGTCGGTACAATAAAATCATAATTTACAGTGTTACCTATTGTATCGGCTCCAAAGTAAACATTAAGATCTGATTTTCTTGTGACATTATATAATTCAAGTGTCAACTCAGGTTTCATTCCTAATTGATAAAGACCTGGTAATTTATTCCTAAAATTAAAATTCAGGAATAGATCTCTTTCCCCTACCGTGTTAATTGAACCACCTGCAAATAAAGAATATCTGTTGAGCATATCGTTTGAAGAAACAATAATTCCGGGTTTTAATTTTTGTAGAAATGTATTTGATGTTGTATAATTATCGTATCTAATGTAAGGGAAAAAAGATAATTTTGAGAATGCTCCACCGTATTTTTCTTTAACATAAGAAGGAGTTTGAGTATCATCATAATTTTTGAGAGCATTAAGATCAAATTTTCCGATATCACCATTTGGTTTATTTACATTTAACGGTGGATTATTACTCCATACATAATTATTACCGTGTATTACTTTTTCTTGTTCGTTATTATTAATACTAAAAATTTTATAACCAGTAGAAGTATAACCAGCATAAACAATATCGCCTTTAATATTTACATCAGGCATAAAAGCACCACCAATTACATTTGTTAATTGTTTATAACTTTTATCATTAATGTTGTAAACATATAAATTGAAAATACCTGTCTTATTTGAAGAGATTATTAAATTATCTTTATCTAAAAATATAGGATTACGTTCATCGTTTTCAGTTGATAATAATATTTGGAAATTATTTCCATCAATATCTACCCTGGCAATATCTCTGCTTGATATATTTGAGTAACCGAAAATTATATATGAATCATCAGGTGAATACTTTGGATTGTAAACTTGTTCCCCGTTTTGAAAAAATGTTATTTGCCTAAAATTTTTCCCTTCAATATCAACTGCACCTAAATTTGTTGTGCCGTCTTTTTCAAATAAAAATACAATTTCATTGCCATTGTGTGATACATTGGGTTGATTTGCTCTTTTATCAAAAGTTAATCTGGTTTCTTTTTGATTAGTTAAATCATATTTAAAAATATCGTGAACGTTATACCAATTAGGATTATCATCGCTTAATTTTGAGTAAATAATAATATTTTTATCCGGTAAAAAATTTAAAGTTGAACGAACATTATCTACTAATTTTTTTTCAACATTTGTTTTTAATTCTACAGAATATATACTAGACTGTGAGAAATAATCAGAAGTTTTATTTGAGATATAAATTAATTTATTACCATTATCAATATAAGTAGGATAAAAATTAGCAAATCCTTGATCTGCAATAATTTTACCTGCAGCTAAATTTGATAAGACTTTTTCACTTCTATTTTGATAATCTGTTGTTACAAAATTTCTCCATTCATCATAAATCTCTTCTCCATTTTTTCCAAGTACATCCATAAAGGCTTCATCAATTGTAAAATTACCAATTTGTGAAAGAGCTTCTGAAATTCTTCTTAATTTATCTTCTCCATATTTTTGTGCAATATATCTTGTAAGTGCAAATCCTGAATTATAAACTGATTCATTACCCAGACTTGTTTTACCAAATACTCCCATCTGTCCCCAAGTAAGCATATTTTTATCTAATGCATAAGAACGAAGGATCATGTCTCTGTGTGAATCCCAAGTATCATAATTAAATTCTGTACGCATATATTGGGCAGTGCCTTCTGCAAACCAAGCAGGCACGTTTATACCGGCAAGTGGATAAGAAACTACAACATTCGGGAAACCGTAAAGTATGTCGGGTCTTCTTACATCTTCATAATTTAAAACCTGGAAATATATTGCAGGAATATTTCTAGAAAATTTCATCGAAGCCTGAAGTTGAACCATGTGAGTAAATTCGTGCGAAATTACATTTCTAAGCCAGTTATGTGTACCTCTAAGATCAAAGTCTAAAGCACTCGTCCATATTTCAATTTTATTATCAAAAAAGTATGTTGCACCGTTTGAATAATCATCAATATCTTTAATTACAAAATGTACTTCATCAGGTTCATAATTATAAAGTGATGTAATTGGTCCCCAAACTTCATCTGCAATTTTCGCAACAACTCTGGCTGATCTTTCAGCTTCAGCATGAAAATGGACAGAAACATGTTCACCTTTTATTGTGTACCATTCAAGTTCAGGATGAAATTCAGTAAACTGTGCATAACTATTTGCACTAAAAGAAAAAGTTAACAAAAGTATACTATAAAAAAAGGGTTTGTATTTTATCTTAAATTTATTCAATATTCTTTATTCTATTTTACAACGGCTATTTTAATAATATTGGTTTCTGTTTTTCCGCTGTTTCCTACGGCTTCAATTCTTGCAAGATAAATTCCACTTTGTATATTTGAAACATTCCAAATAGTTTCATTATCAAACCCGCCTTTAGCAGTATTATTTAATTCAGCAACTAGTTCGCCAGAAATATCAAATATTTTAATATTTATGTTTGAATCTTCATTTACAAAATAACGAATATTAGTTGTAGTTCCATAAACTGGATTTGGATAATTATAAGATCTATCCTTTGGTAAAAATGAATTTATAATGTTTATGTTTTTTGCTGAATTTAAAAAATTAGTATTACCGGGATTTCCATTTTCTTCTGTCCAAAAGATATCTCCGGATTTTTGTGAGATTTCCCAGATATAAAAATTATTTTCAGAATCTAAAACAGTTAATCCGCCTTTACTGTTTAAAGTAAAATAAGACAAAGTTGAATTAGTATAATTTCCCATCGAAAGAGGAAATCCATTTACAACACTCGAAGTACTTCCATCAACCGCATAAATTCTTCCATCATTTGTAACAGCAAAAATTTCTGCATTTTTTGTACCTGAAATATCAGCACTTATTACATTTCCTGTAAATCCTATTTGCTTGTTATCAACAAAAGGAAAATTATCTGCATTAATTCCGTTTATACTTTTAGCAATAATATTATTTCCACTAGTGTATGTGATGTAATTTTTACCGTTATTTTTTAGATCTGTTAGAGATAAAAAAGTATTGGCTAGGTTTGTAGGATTAACTGAATAGTCATATTCTTCTATTAATGTTCCGTTACTATATACAATTATTTTTGAATTAGTTGATACTATTGAAATGTATTCTCCATCTTTGTT
>PFGS01000281.1 GCA_002783525.1 Ignavibacteriales bacterium CG12_big_fil_rev_8_21_14_0_65_30_8
TTGGCCGGCATTAACAATACCCATGTCCATTCCGGCTTTTATTGCGTGATAAAGAAAAGAGGAATGTATAGCTTCTCTAACAACATTGTTGCCCCTAAAAGAAAAAGATAAATTACTAACACCTCCGCTTACTTTTGAAAGATGAAGATTTTGTTTTATCCACTTTGTTGCTTCAATATAATTTACAGCATAATTGTTGTGTTCTTCCATTCCTGTGGCAACAGTCAAAATATTCGGATCAAAAATTATATCTTGAGGTGCAAAGCCAACTTGTTCTGTTAAAATTTTATATGCTCTTTGGCATACAGATATTTTTCTTTCATAAGTGTCTGCTTGTCCTTCTTCATCAAAAGCCATAACTATAACAGCTGCACCAAACCGAAGAATTTCTTTTGCATGATTTATAAATTCTTTCTCGCCCTCTTTAAGGCTT
Source organism: Ignavibacteriales bacterium CG12_big_fil_rev_8_21_14_0_65_30_8 (assembly GCA_002783525.1). GTDB lineage: Bacteria > Bacteroidota > Ignavibacteria > Ignavibacteriales > Ignavibacteriaceae. The sequence continues at coordinate 434 of PFGS01000281.1, forward strand.
ATCGAATTTACAATTCCTTTTCCCTGCAGACATTTTAATCCTGAATTTATCACGCTCCATTTTGAAGAATCCAACATAATGGGAAGTTTTGCAATCTCAGGTTCTGCAGCAATTAAGTTTAAAAACTGTACCATTGCTGTTTCTGATTCTATCATTCCCTCGTCCATATTTATATCAATTACTTGTGCACCGCCTTCAACCTGATCACGTGCAACAGACAATGCTTCTTCGTAGTTTTCTTCTTTTATTAGTCTTTCAAATTTTTTTGAACCTGCAACATTCGTTCTCTCACCCACATTGATAAAATTTGATTCTGGTCTTACAACAAGTGGTTCAAGTCCGCTAAGTCTTAAATATGGTTCTGTATGGGGGATTTTTCTCCGCGTATAATTTTTTACTTTTTCTGAAATAGCTTTAATATGATCAGGCGTTGTTCCGCAGCATCCACCAACTAAATTTATAAAACCTGCTTCTGCAAATTCTTCTAAAACCCCTGAGGTGATATTGGGAGTTTCATCATATTCTCCCATTTCATTTGGTAAACCTGCGTTTGGGTAAACTGACAAATAAACATTTGCAATTCTGGAAAGCTCTTCTACAAAAGGTCTCATTTGTTTAGCTCCCAATGAACAATTAAGTCCAACACTAATTAAATTTTTTGTGTGTGCTACTGAGATCCAAAATGCTTCTGTTGTTTGTCCTGATAATGTTCTTCCACTTTGATCAACAATGGTCCCGCTTATCATTATCGGAATATTTATTCTTTTTTCAGAACAAACTTTATCAACAGCATAAATAGCTGCTTTTGCATTTAAAGTATCAAATATTGTTTCGATCATCAAAATATCAACTCCGCCTTCTATAAGAGCTTTTGCTGATTGATAATATGATTCCACCATTTTATCAAAAGTTACTGCACGATAACTGGGATTATTTACATCCGGAGATAGAGAAAGTGTTTTGTTTGTGGGCCCTAAAGCACCGGCAACAAATCTTTGTTTACTTTTATTTTTTCTGTTAAATTCGTCAGCAACCTCTTTTGCTATTTTTGCTGCCTGAAAATTAATTTCATAAACATATTCTTCTGTATGATAATCAGCCTGTGAAATTGAAGTACCGTTAAAAGTGTTTGTTTCAACAATATCTGCTCCTGCATTAAAATATTCTCTGTGAATATTTTTTATTATTTCTTGTTGCGTTATAGAAAGTATATCGTTGTTTCCCTTTAAATCGTGCGGATGATCTTTTAGTTTTTCTCCTCTAAAATCTTCTTCACTCAAATTATGCCGCTGGATCATTGTGCCCATTGCACCGTCAAGAATCATAATTCGTTCATTAAGAATATTTTTTAAAATGTCTGCCTTTAAATTCATTCTTTGTACCAATTAGTTTAAAATAAAAAACCTCTTCTGATGAGAAGAAGAGGTTAATTTTCGTCTTCATCTCATCTTTCCCCTAATTAAGGGCAGGATTTAGCACCTGTCATCCTACTAAAAGCAAAATCGGTTGCTACGGCGTCAACGGGCCTGATCCCTTAGCCGTTCGTGATAAGAAAATATTTTAAAAGATCTTATAATTTCTGAAATAAATATATAAATTTTGATTTGTTTTTCAAACATATATAAAACAAGTGGTATTTTTTTTACTTAAACCCATCATTCTTTTGAAAGGATATCAAATATAATTAAATTGCATTAATCTAAAATCAATGGAATTTTGAAAGGGTTATTTAAATGATAGTTGTAACGGGAGGTGCGGGATTTATAGGTAGTGCTGTTGTGTGGAAATTAAATCAACAAGGGCACAACAACATTATTATTGTTGATGAACTTGGCTCCGATGAAAAGTGGAAAAATTTGGTGGGCCTTAACTTTGTAGATTTTATACACAAAGATAAATTTATAAAACAGATTGAAGAAGGAAATAAATATTTTATAGATGCAATAATTCACCTTGGTGCTAATTCATCAACTACTGAAAAAGATGCAGGTCATCTTTTAACAAACAACTACCAATACACAAAAATACTTGCAAAATATTCTTTAAAAAATAAAGCAAGATTTATTTATGCATCATCTGCAGCAACTTACGGTGATGGTTCTTTAGGGTTTGATGATGATGAATCAAACTGCCTAAAATTAAGACCATTAAATATGTACGGTTATTCAAAATCTCTGTTTGATAGCTGGGCTTTAAATGAAAATGCTTTTAGCAGCATTGTTGGATTGAAATATTTTAATGTTTACGGACCTAATGAATATCACAAAGGTGATATGCGAAGTGTTGTTCACAAAGCTTATGAACAAATCAGAGATACAGGAAAAGTTAAGCTGTTCAAATCAATGAACAAAAATTATAAAGATGGAGAACAATTAAGAGATTTTATTTATGTTAAAGATGCTATTGATATGACACTTCATTTTTTAACGCATAGAGATAAAAACGGGTTGTTCAATGTTGGCTCCGGAAAAGCAAGAACATGGAATGATCTTGTAAATGCAATTTTTAAAACAATGAACAAACCTGTAGAAATTGAATATATTGATTTACCTGTACATCTTCAAAAAAAATACCAATACCATACCGAAGCTAATATTAACAAAATTAAAAATTCGGGTTTTACAAATGATTTATTTCCTCTTGAAAGTGGTGTTGAAGATTATGTAAAATATTATCTTATTCCGGAAAAACATCTCGCTGAATAAATTAAAAAAAAATTAAATGAAACTTGCAACTCTTTGTTATGTTAAGGATTTAAAAAATAATAAAACCTTAATGCTCTACAGAAACAAAAAAGAAAATGACTACCACGAAGGAAAATGGAATGGGCTTGGAGGCAAACTTGAAAAAGGAGAATCCCCTGAAGAATGTGCTGTTAGAGAATTAAAAGAAGAGGCAGGGCTTGATGTTAAAAATCCAACCTTAAAAGGCATAATAACATTTCCGGATTTTGACGGAGTTGATGATTGGTATGTTTTTATTTTTACAATTACAGAATATTCAGGAAAAATTATTGATTCACCTGAAGGAAAGCTTGAATGGATATCAGATGATGAGCTTACTTCATTAAATCTTTGGAAAGGTGATAAAATTTTTTTAGAATGGCTTAATAAAAATAAATTCTTTAGTGCAAAATTTAATTATGTTAACGGAAAATTTGTTGATTATACTGTCAGTTTTTATTAAGCAACATAAATTGATTAAAAGTTAATCTGTTTATGTCACATATCTGATAAATTATCTTATTTAAATAGCTTGCACGCAAAGTTTTTATTAAATTTATTTAATTATCTTTTCAAACAACAAAAAATGAAAAATGAATAACTTTAAAAACCCTGTAAAAATTTATAAAATTGATTCTTTAAAAGATAAAACACCAACGTATGCAAAGGTATTAAACACTGATCTTGTATTAATTAAGTATGAAGAAAATGTTTCTGTTTTATACGGAAGATGTCTGCATAGAGGTGCTTTGTTAAGTGATGGATATGTTGAAGGAAACAATTTGATATGCGGTTTACATTTTTGGGATTATAGATATGACACAGGGATAAGTGAATATAATCCTAACGAAATTCTGCACAAATTCAATTCTGTTGTAGAAAATGAATATGTTTATATAGATGAAGATGAAGTAAAAGAGTTTGAAATTAAATTACCCTCTCGTTTTAATTCTGATGAATATTTGGGTGAATACATTGA
>PFGS01000030.1 GCA_002783525.1 Ignavibacteriales bacterium CG12_big_fil_rev_8_21_14_0_65_30_8
TTTTATATCCGTTAACAATAATTCCTGATGTTGCTGTTCGTGATTTAAACCAATCTCAACAACAGAAGAATATTTTTCATAAACCTTATCTGAGCAATTCTTTAAAAACCTAATTACATTTTTATTTACAAATTTTCTATAATTAAAAACATCCTCAACTGTTGGCCTTGATAAGAAACCTCTGTTTCCTCTTATAAATCTTTCACCAATCAACACATAATATGAATTAAAAATATATGAGTAGTTAGGATTTAATGATTTATAATTTTTTATAGCATTTTTTAATACAAATGCTTCAAAGAACCAACTTGTGTGCCCCAAATGCCATTTTGTTGGACTTACATCCGGCATTGATTGGATAACAAAATCTTCAATTTTTAAAGGTTCTGTTAATTCCTCAGTAAATGAACGAACAGCTTTGAACCTTTTTATTAATAGATCTCTGGAAATTAATTCTTTAGTAGAGTTCTTTTTTTTTGATTTTTTTAAAGTCATAATTGAATTTCCCATTTTTTAAAAGTTAAAAAATATAATTTATAAATTAATATGGGAAGTGATTGTTTAGTAAATTACATTTTTGTTATAAAGTTTCCTTTAACCATAAAATAATTTTATTTTTAACTTTCGGTTCATCTTTAAAAATGCTAACACCGTGAGCAGATGAGTTTTTAACTTCCAAAATCTTTTTGGGAAATTCTGTTCTATCATAAAGTTCTCTTGCCCACACCACTCTTTTACCATTTTGATCACCTGTAGAGGCTATAAAAAAAATAGATCTCAAATTTAGTTCTTTACTTCCATTAAGATTTTCAACAGCAGATGTTTTAGCAGAAATAGAAACAGCAGTTTTAATATCTAATTTAGAAATTCCTACACAAGCTAAATTTGCCCCAATTGATGCACCTATTATTGCAAGTCTTTCTAAATCAACATTTTCTTGACTGTTCAAATATTCATAGGCAGAAAATAAATCGTGTGGAGCTTGATTGGGATCATTGAATAAAGCATAAATATTTCCAACTTTATCAGACTCACCGTGTCCACGAAGATCAATTGAAAGAACTATATAATTTTGTTTAACAAGTTCATCAAAAAAACCGCCCCATTCTTCCTTACTAGATCCACCCTGATGTATTAAAATAATTCCGGGTAAATCTTCAGCAATTGAATCAGGTTTACCAATTACAGCACTTAAACTATAACCATCGTCTGTTTTAAATTTTATTTTTTCCTTTATAACATTTGTCTGTGCAAAACTTACACCATAAAAGAAAATTATAGCTAATAAAAAATCAGATAATATTTTTTTAAGCATTCTTAAAACCATTTGTTCTTCTTATAATATTTTTGATGATAATCTTCAGCTTCAAAAAATGCTTCAATTGTAACAATTTCTGTTACTATTTTAGAATTAAATTTTTTACTCTTTTCCAAAAATTCTTTTTCTCTTAAAGCAATTTCTTCTTGCTGTTTATTATGAGTTAATATAATTGATCTGTATTGTGAGCCTATATCGGGTCCTTGTCTATTAGGAGTTGTAGGATTATGTATATTCCAAAATTTTCTTAATAATTCTTCATAAGAAATTTTTTCATTATCAAATTCTACTTGAAGAACTTCTGCATGACCTGTATTACCGGAACAAACAATTTTATAAGTAGGGTTTTTAATATTTCCGCCTGAATATCCAACCACAGTTTTGATGACACCATCTAATTTATCAAACTCTTCCTGTACTCCCCAAAAACATCCTGCACCAAATGTTGCTTTTTCTATCATCTTTGTTTACCTATAAAAAAATTACAGTCATTCTGAGGAATTCGGCTATTGCTGAATGACGAAGAATCTTTCTTTTTTGTTGAAATAAAAAGACTCTTCATTTCATTCAGAGTGACAACTTTAATTATATTTTGGTTCCACTCCTAAATTATAAAATACAAACGACCAAATATCGGACTGTTCTTCGATAATTTTGGTTGTTGGTTTTCCACCGCCATGACCGGCACGCACTCCCACTCTTATTAACACAGGATTATCTCCTTTATATTTTTCCTGCAGTGTAGCAGTATATTTAAATGAATGTCCAGGTATAACTCTGTCATCGTGATCAGCAGTTGTTACCAATACAGCAGGATAATTTAGATCATTCTTAATATTGTGTAAAGGTGAATATTTGTATAGTGCTTCAAATTGTAATGAATCATCACTTGAACCGTAATCGGAAACCCACGCCCAACCAATTGTAAATTTATGGAAACGAAGCATATCCATAACTCCAACAGCAGGTAAAGCTACTTTAAAAAGATCAGGACGTTGATTTATTACTGCGCCAATTAAAAGTCCACCGTTCGATCCTCCTGCACAAACTAATTTTTCAGAGGAGGTGTATTTATTATTTAATAAATATTCTGCTGCTGCTATAAAATCATCAAAAACATTTTGTTTTTTTAACTTTGTCCCGGCTTCGTGCCAATCTTCACCATATTCTCCTCCACCACGTAAATTAGGCATTGCAAAAATTCCACCCTGCTCAAGCCAAATAAGTCTGGATGTACTGAAAGATGGAGTTAAACTTATATTAAATCCACCATATGCATAAAGATAAGTCGGATTACTTCCGTCCATTTTAATTCCTTTTTTATGTACAATAAACATTGGCACTGATGTACCATCTTTGCTTTTGTAAAGAACTTGTTTAGTTACATATGGAGAAAAATCAAAATCTATATTGGGTTGCTGATAAAGTGTAGAGCTATTTTTACTTACTTCAAATTTATAAATTGAAGATGGATATGTAAAAGAGGTGAAAGTATAAAAAGCTATATCATCTTCTTTCTTGCCTGAGAATCCGCGAACAGTTCCGATAGCAGGTAATGGAATTTCATTTCCTAAATTTCCATCCATTGAATACATATAAATGTGTGTGCTGGCATCTTTCATATAATTTGCAATAATTTTCCCACCAATAATATCTACCGACCTTAATACATTTTCACTTTCAGGTATTATTACTCTCCATTTTTTTTCATTTGGATTATTTGGATCAATTAAAACTAATTGATTTTTAGGTGCATTTTTGTCTGTAAGTATTAAAAGTTTATTACCAATATTATCAATTACACTATAGTTATTATCAAAATTTGAAACCACAGTTTTAAACTTGGAATTTCTTTTTGAAAGATCTTTAACGCTTAATGCATTATTGCTTGTACCTTTTGAGGAATAAATAATAAGAAACCTTTCATCTTCAGTTGTTTGTGCATAAAAAGTCATCTTTGGATTATTTTTATCTCCGATTATCATTTTATCATTTCTTTGATCTGTTCCTATTTTATGATAATAAATAGAATGAAATTCATTAGAAGTAGTTAACTCCTTACCTTTTGACGGCTTTGGAAAACGGCTGTAAAAGAATCCGTCTTTAAACCAAGAAATACCTGAAAATTTTATCCATTCCAGATGATCCTTTAATTTCCTTTTAGTTGAAATATCCATTACGTAAAATTCATTCCAATCTGATCCACCAGAAGCAGTGCCATAAGCAAAATATTTCCCATTTTTAGAAATAGAATAATTATTTAATGCAACAGTACCGTCATCTTTTAATTTATTTGGATCTAAGAATAACTCAGGTGTTCCATCCAGTCCTTTTTGAATATAAAGAACACTTTGATTTTGTAATCCGTCATTTCTAAAGAAGAAATAATTATCTCCGCCTCTAAATGGAGCTGAATATTTTGGGTAATTTATAAGTTTGGAATATCTTTCTTTTATCTGATCTCTAAACGATATTTTGCTTAAATAATCAAATGTAATTTTGTTTTCTGCTTCAACCCAATCTTTAACAGCTTGGCTTGTATCATTTTCCATCCATCTGTAAGGATCATTAACTACCGTTCCAAAATAATTATCCTTAACATCTTCTTTGTGGGGCTTAGGGTATTCAATTTTACTTTGATTTAAACTGCAGGCACTTAAAAAAAGCGAGAATAATATTAATAACATTATATTTTTTTTCATTTTAATTTCTCCAATAGTTTAGGGAAAGTGAATTGAATAATAAGAATAAATACTAATAACGAGCAAGTAATATTTGATAAACAACTTGGTTTTTAATTTAAAAGGTTCCTAAATTCTTCGTTTTTTGAAAGAAAATAATTTATATAGGGACATGTTGGAATTACCTTTAGATCATTTTCTTTTGCATAATTGAATGCTTCAGTTACAATTTTTTCAGCAACACCTTTACCTCTTAATTC
>PFGS01000226.1 GCA_002783525.1 Ignavibacteriales bacterium CG12_big_fil_rev_8_21_14_0_65_30_8
CCTTACCTGCTTTCGTAACTTCTTTATTTACATAAGCACGTGAATCATTTTGAATAGATTTAATTTCAATTTTAGACGAGCATCCATAAATATAAAGAATAATAAAGAACAGGCTAAAACAATAAGCAAAAGAATTTTTACTAATCATAAATCAGCAGCCTAATATTTTTACTGATTATATTATGTTTATTAATTAAATTGTCAAATGAAAAGACAGTCATTTTATATTGATATAATTTTGAAGTCCAAATTCTTTAATTACGTTGTCATATGTAATCATATTGCCATTTGAATAGAACTCTTCAGTCTTAATAAACTCAATCAAGCTACCAAAACCGTAATTTTCTTCAATGAACCTGCAAATTCTAAAACCTAATCCATATTCATTCGGGTTTTTCGAATCAATTGATAGTAATGTTATTTTCTCCATATTATTATGTAAACCCAAAAAGTCCATAACTCTAAATTCCATCCACTGAGCAAATCCTTCAATAAACAATTTACCATCAAATGGAATATCACCCCCCCCTAACAATTTTGTCATATTTTCAATTTGCCAATTATGGGTAATTTCATGTGCAATAACTTCTATTATAAAATTTAGAGGTGTCAGGTCATTCTTTATAAAAACTGTTTTTTTATTATGATCACAAAGGCCTAGTAGATTTTCCTCAAGATTAGCTCTCCTCACAGGATACAATTCATTTATTTCAAAATTAAACCGATCTTGAAATATTTTAAGGATCTTCTTTTGCCCATCATTTAATATCTCAATAAAAGCATTATCATCAATTTTTTCATTCGAGGAACGTACCTTAATCACTTCTTCTATCCCCTTTTCATTTCTCAATCCGGCTATTATCCTAAACAATTCATTTTTAGAAGGATAACTTTTATTCTTACCCCTATTTTCATTCCTTGTATCATAAAGGCAATTGAAGCATCCGTCCTCACAAATACAATAATAAAATTGATCGTAGATATAATCCTTCAAATATTCCACAAAATCATCAAGCAAAGGCTCAACACTATCAATAAAACTTTGGGAATCATTAAGTACAGGGAATAATATAATTTCATCATTTCCCAATAAAACTTCATATAAATGATTTATGCCTATGTAATGATTTTCCATAAATTGGATAAAACAATTTCTCAATCCTGAGATATTGCTAGCTGCGGTAGTTGTTATTTTTAAGAAAGTCAGCTGCTCAAATTTCAAGGTTTCATTAACAAATTCCTCATTAGGAGATAGCCACGAATTTAAATCAATTATTCTTTTTATGGATTTTATAATAAGTTCACAGTCTGCAGTTTGCCTCTTAAATTCAAACTTAATTTCATTAACTTGTTTTGTCTTTACAGAGGGTTCGGTTGTACTATGTTCAATAACTTTTAACTCACAATTTACTTTTTCATATAACGGATATAACTTATTTTTATTTCTAAGCTGGTATTTATCATCCTTGCACTCAACTTCATATAAGATGCCATGCTTTTTATAATTACTTCTATTTAGCATATATAATCGAGCAAGATTATTTTCCTCTTCAAATATTGCATTTTTATTCCCGTACTCAACTTCTATCAATTTAGTATCAACATCTGTAAATGTGTTTCCAAAATATTTTCTGTAATCTGATTTCATACTAATTTTATGATATTATTGATCAAAGGATCTGAATAAGTCACTATAGATTTTAAAGAATTGGCTTTTTTGATCATCATACAACTCTTTAAGCCTGTCAGCATTTAACACAAATAGTCTCGGTAAATTATATTGTTCCTCTTTCCATTCAAGTGAATATTTCTCAGACCTTAATAGTTGATGTGATAGATGGTCTTCACCAAGAAGTAGTATCACAATGGAATTTTCACCATTAACTAATTTGCTGCATTGTTCGAGTAAATAGCCTCTTATATTTGCTGGATTTATAATAATTATTAAGTCGTATAAATAATAATCTTTATAATTAAGTTGTTCTATACTATAAATTGTACGAATTTCCAGTTGGATATCATTATCATCTTTTTTAAACTGATTTAAGATGCTTTCTCTAAAGTCCTTTGAGACACCTATCTCATTTACCCAAAACAAAACTTTTAAACCTATACCGCTCTTAATAATTGCACTTAATAGTTTCCTTACTTCATTCCGTAGATTGTCCCTTGAAATTTGTATTTCATCTATTTTTTCAATCTCAGTATCTGTAGTCAAAGAAGGTTTCCAAAAATATGTTTTAAAACTATTTGATTCAGTATCATCTTTATTAATTATGGAATCATCTATATTTGCATTATAAAAGAGCCCGGCAATTTCTTTCCTATTATAAATCGGTATACTGCTTAAGGCAATATTTAATCCACTTGCCTCTAAGTTATATTCTTTCCTTATTTGTTTAAGTTTATTAATCATCATTCTTATATGGCATAATTCCCTGCTATCATATAAATGAATATTATTGATAAAAAAATAATCATATAAAAGAAATGGGGGATATTTATCTAAATTAGCTGGATTTATTGTCTCAAATATTTCTGAAGGATGAATAATTAAAATATCGCTATCAAATGAAATAACAGAATTAGATAACTTTAAATGGTAATATTCAACCAGGTTACTAAATGTTTCCTTAAACCTAATAACTATTTGTTCATAATCTTCTAATGTTACATAAACAACTTGTTTGCCGTAATAAAATGATTTAATGATGAAAGCACAGTCAATGATTTTTTTAATATAAGGGTTATTAACTGTTACAAAATAAGCATCTTTCCCGGATAGTATATTTTTAACTATATCTAATTCTACACTTGATAATGCGTTGATTTTCAGTCTTGAGAAAAATGACAATAATAAACTGCCAATTTCCTTCTCGTTATCCTTAATTTTTTTTAGCTCTATTTGATGACAAGGTAAATTATAATTATATTCGGTGGAAATGAGCTGACCTCTGTATTCCTCGCTATACTTAATTGTATCCAGTATTATATTTAATTTTTCACTTTCCATAATGCTTATAATTCAGATGAATAATATTCACCAATTAATACTGCAATATTAATATTAGTATTATGAATTTTATCAACGCCAGCATTTTTTAAGCTTAAGTTCTCAGGTTTGATAATGAATTTTCCTTTTTTTTCAGGGGAAGTCTTCCCCTCTTCGAGGTTAACTAAATAGTCAATTTCAATAGGATAAGCCTGTTTATCAAATTTTACAGAATAATCATCAATATTATCCAGATTGAATGTTAAATTACTATTTTTAACAAACTGGAAAAGTTTTTCAATTAAATCATTTTTTAGATTAGATGAATTAAAATTAATGTTACTTAATAAAGACTGGATTGGCTGGTGGAAAAAAAGATTAAATATTTTACTTATATCAATATTTTCTGTTTGATTATCTTTCTTTTCCCCGGATAACATTAAATTTATTTCGTCTACAAAAGTGAATAGTATGTTTTTTAAATTGCCAAAAGCATTTGCAAATAATCTTAATTCGATCCACAAATAGTTAAATATTTTCTTTTCCCAATGTGTTTTTAAAAATTTTTTTAACCTGAAGGGAATATTTTCAACATAATCCTTAATGCTTTTTTGAATTTTGTTATTTGCATTTCGAATCTCTCTTTTGAGCTTTTGTTTAAGAATTTTAAGTTTCTTAAAATAAATATAAATCCATAATGTAACGGATATTACTGCACTGAAAAGCAGTTCAATTAAGAATAGGTTGAGGCTAATAGAAAAAGATAAGAAATAATGAATTGCAAGTACTTCGAGACCGAACAAAATTGCTGCAGTAATATATGCAAATTTAGTAAGTCGTTTCTTCTCTTTTTTGCCTTTCCAGTCCTCAATTTCCTTACGAAGCTTTATAATATTGTTAATTTCGTTTTCAATTGATCTTAATATGATATTGAACAGATCGCTTTCTGCCAAAAGGAATTTATTACCTATTTTTTCTTTGAGCTTTTCCCGCGTATTATCCAGGTAATTGCTGATTAAAGTAAAGTTAAAACTTTCAATATTAGCAAAATCAGCTATTAGTTTTGACTTTATTGAATCAACCGCTTTTTGTACCTTTTCTGCAAATAGATTTTTAAAATATGAACTTTTTTCATAGGAATAGTTAAATTCTAAAGGAGATATGTGATCTGTTTCATAG
>PFGS01000079.1:0-1067 GCA_002783525.1 Ignavibacteriales bacterium CG12_big_fil_rev_8_21_14_0_65_30_8
TTGGTTTTACAGTTAACAAAACATTTTCGGTTTTCTTAGTTTTATTATTTATTATTATCATTCCTCTTTCTTTTTGTGCAATTAATTTTCCGGGAAGATCAACCTTTTGCCCAATCCTTTTTTCAGTAAGAGAAATTATATCATTGATGTTTTTAAAATTTAATTCTTCTTCGAACTTTTCATAAACTGATTTTTTTATTAAAAAACTTAAATTCCTTTTGTTAGCAGAAAAATCTGAATTTAACAGAATCTTTAATTTATTTTTTTTTGATTTAATAATTTTATTAACACTATCATCAAATCTATCGTTAATTAATTTTTTAATATCTTTAAAGATTTCAGACGATCGAAAAATACTCTCTTCAAAATTGGGATTTATATTTTCTTTGATAAGCGGTAAAATTTTATTGCGGATAAAATTTCTTTCGTAATCATTATTAAGATTTGATGTATCAACTCTATAATTGATCTTGTTATTATCTAAATATTTTACAATATCATTTTTCTTAATACATAGAATCGGTCTGATAATATTACCTCTGCTAAAAGGTATACCAGAGATGCCATCTATTCCGGTTCCCTTAAAAAGATTTAATAAAGTTGTTTCTGTATTATCAGTGCTGTTGTGCGCAGTTGCTATTTTTTTATAACCATATTTTCGTGCAGCAAGCTTTAACTCTTTATATCTTATTTCTCTCCCTGCTTCTTCAATAGATATTTTATTCTTTAAAGCAAAAGCTTTTACATTTCTATTTTTTGTGTAATAATTGACCTTATATTTTTTACAAAGTGATTTGCAAAATTTTTGATCAGTGTCTGAGTCAGTTCCACGCAGACGATGATTAATATGCATCGCTCCCAGATCAATTTTAAGTTTTGTTTTATATTTGAATAAAAAATATAAAAGGAAAACTGAATCAGGCCCGCCGCTTAACGCAATTAGGACTTTATCTCCCTTATTAATGAGATTCTTTTGGTCTATAAAGTTCAGGGTTTTTTGTTCAATCTTTTTCAAAATATAATCAGATTATTAAATGGAATACGAGATGATTTTATGATAAAAAACA
>PFGS01000079.1:1074-4301 GCA_002783525.1 Ignavibacteriales bacterium CG12_big_fil_rev_8_21_14_0_65_30_8
TTTTGAAAATTATTTCATAGTAATAATAAATCCCTTTAATAAAAACATATTATTCAATAGAAAGAATTTCAAATTCTAATAAACCTGCAGGAGCATGAACCTTTACTTTTTCACCCAATTTTGATCCCATTAAACCTTTTCCTACCGGAGAAGTTACTGATATTTTACCTGCCTGAAAATCAGCTTCTTCAGCAGATACTAAAGTGTAATCGAATGTTTTATTAGTCTTTAAATTTTTAATTAAAACCTTACTTAAAATATGAACTTCATTTTGTGGAAAATCTTTTGGATTAATGATCCTAGCTCTTGAAAGTACATTTTCAAGTTTACTTATTTTAAGTTCAAATAATCCTTGTTCTTCTTTTGCAGCATCATATTCAGCATTTTCAGAAAGATCACCATGGGCACGAGCTTCTGCAATTTTGGCAGCTATTTTTTTTCTTCCATTTGTTTTATATTCTTTCAATTCGTTTTCAAGTTCAACTAATCTTTCTTTTGTTAAATAAACAAAATTTGCATCGGCCATATTTTCGCTCTTTTTTTAATGGTTTTTTTAAAAAAAATTACCACCGCCATTTAGCAGTGGTTATTAGGTCAAAAAATAAAAAAAAATGGGTGTGTTGTCAAGAAAAGGCAGTGAATTTGAATCGAATTACTTGTAGTTTAATTTGTTAATTTATTGAATATTTATCATGAGGAAAGGAAATGAAAAAATTATTAATAATATTTTCTGTAATTCTTTTCAGCATTACAATCTCTGCTCAAAAAAGAGCTTTTACAATTGCTGATCTTTATAAGATTAAAGGTGTGGGTTCACCCCAAATTTCACCTGATGGAAAGCAGATAGTTTTTTCTGTCACAGAATATTTTCTTGAAAAAGGAAAAAGTAATTCTGAAATATACTTGATGAATTCTGATGGAAGTGATTTAAAAAGAATGACAAACAATAAATCCGGTGATTTCAGCCCTGTTTGGGCCTACGACGGTAAAAACATTCTTTTTCTGTCAACAAGAAATAACGGAGTACAAATATGGTCATTACCTGTTAACGGTGGAGAAGCAAAACAAATAACAGATTTATCAACCGGGGTAAATGATTTAGCTACTTCACCCTTGTCTAACCAATATGTAATTTCAACTGATGTGTTTCCGAATTGCGGTGCTAATGATGATTGTAACAAGGAAATAAATGAAACAATGGGAAACGGACCTGTCCAAGCTCATTATGCAAAAAGTTTATTATACAGACATTGGACAACCTGGAAAGACGGAAGACGTTCACATATTTTATTTTTAAATGATGATACTTCCCCTGTTGATTTAACCCCAGGTGATTTTGATGCACCGGCATTTTCTTTGGGGGGAAGAGGATATGCTTTTTCACCGAACGGAAAAGAAATATGTTATGTTTCCAATCACGATAAAAAAGAAGCAGAAACATCTAATAAAGATCTTTACATAGTATCAATTGATGGAAAGAACACTAAAAACATAACTGATGAAAATGAAGCATATGATGGCGATCCTTTGTATTCACCCGACGGAAAATATATTGCTTATAGAATGCAAAGAACTCCCAACTACGAATCTGATAGATTTTTATTAGTTATTTATGAAAAATCAACAGGTAAAAAAACAGTTTTAACCGAAAGCTTTGATTACTGGGTTGATGATTTCAGATGGGCTCCGGATTCAAAAAGTATTTATTTTATGGGTGAAGTAAATACACACACTCCTATTTTTAAAATTGATATAGCATCCAAAAATATTTTACAAATTATGGATGTAAAAACAATTAATTCATTTGAGATATCCAGTGATGGACAATGGTTATATTTTTCACGCCGATCGATAAATGAACCTACAGAAATATGGAGATCAAGAGCAGACGGAAGTAATATTAAAAAGCTGACATTCTTTAATAAAGAAATTGAAGATCAGGTTGATATTCGCCCTGCTGAAGTAATGTGGATCAATTCACCTTCAGGTAGAAAAGTTCAAACATTTTTAATAAAACCCCACAATTTTGATCCGAATAAAAAATATCCACTAATATTAAATGTACACGGCGGACCGCAAGGAATGTGGGCTGATGCTTTTCGTGGAGATTGGCAAGTCTATCCCGGTGCCGGTTATGTTTTAGCTTTTCCAAATCCACACGGTTCTTCTAGTTTTGGTCAGGATTATACTGCACAAATTTCAGGCGACTGGGGAGGAAAGGTTTATCAAGATGTAATGGCTGTAACAGATTCTCTTGCAAACTTACCTTATGTTGACTCTGATAGAATGGGAGCAATGGGATGGTCGTATGGTGGTTATATGATGATGTGGTTGGAAGGACACACAGACAGATTTAAAGCCATAGTCTCTATGATGGGTGTTTACAATTTAACTGCTATGTATGGTGCAACAGAAGAGTTATGGTTCCCAGAGTGGGATTTGAAAGGAACTCCTTGGACATCAGACCTTTATCAAAAATGGTCACCAAATAATTTTGTATCTAATTTTAAAACCCCGTGTTTAGTAATAAGCGGCGAGCAAGATTTCCGTGTTCCTTATACAATGAGTTTGGAGTTTTTTACAGGTCTACAAAAAATGAATGTACCATCGGAATTAATAATATTTAAAAATGACGGGCACTGGCCGAGTTTCATTAAATCTATGCCTCTATATTACAATGCACATTTATATTGGTTCAATAAATATTTAGGTGGAGAAAAAGCCCCTTATGATATGGATAAGATGGTAAAGAACCAGGTATTTAAATAAAATAACTTAGGGGAAACTTGCGGGTTTCCCCTGAATATTTGTTTTTATTTTTAAACTTTTTCTAATGCCTGATCCAGATCTGAAATAAGATCATCAACATTTTCAATGCCTACGGATAGCCTGACCAATCCATCTGTTATTCCTGCTTCTTCTCTTAATTTTTTATCCATAGAAGAGTGAGTCATACAAGCAGGATGTTGAATTAGTGTTTCAACTCCTCCCAGACTTACAGCTAAAGCACATAGTTTAACTGAATTCATTAATTTTTCTCCGGCATCGTAACCACCTTTTAATTCAAAAGTAATCATTCCTCCGGGAGCTTTGTGCTGCTTTTGACCTAATTCATAATTAGGGAAAGATTTTAAACCGGGATATCTTACCCAGCTAATTTTAGGATGTTTTTCTAAATATTCGGCAATTTTTATTGCACTTTTTGAATGTCTTTCCATTCTTATTGC
>PFGS01000086.1 GCA_002783525.1 Ignavibacteriales bacterium CG12_big_fil_rev_8_21_14_0_65_30_8
TTAAATTTATCTTTTGTTACACGATAATTTTCTTCAGCTTCTTTAACACTGTTTTCAGCTACAATTATTTTTTGTTTAGATTTTTTAAAATTCAAATAACTGCTAGTCACATCAAGTTTTACAGCATCTTTTAAAGTGGAATAATAATCCTGAGCTTGTTTGAATTGCATTTCTGCTTGTGTTTTTCTGTCACCTGTAGCTCCCCAATTCCATAAGTTAAAAGAAAGTGATAGTGATACATCCCAGGTTCCATTGAATTCGTCTACTGCAGGTAAAATTCTTGGGTTAGGATTTGAATAATAATAATTACCTGAAACATATATTTGAGGATACCAATCAGATTTTGCCAAATCAATCACTTCGTTACTTGCTTCAACTTTGTAATTCATAGCTCTTAGATCGGCCCTGTTCTTATATGCTATTTCTAATAATACAGATATTGATTTAAACTCAATATTGTTATTAGTTACTTTTTCAGAAACATCCACTTTTGTTGTAAGAGGAATTCCGATTAAATTATTTAAAGCTACATTAGCTACTTCAACAGCATTATCTATATCAATTTGTTGTAAAGTAACTTCAGCTAATTGTACCTGAACTTTTAATACATCATTTTTTGTCGCCATGCCCTGTTCAAATAAATTTTTTACATCATTTAAATGTGAATTAATTTGATTTATATTTTCTTCAACAACTTTTTTCATTTGATTAGCTTTAAAAAGATTCCAATAAGCATTTTTAATATTGAATATTAAATCTTTTTCAGCTTTTGTATAATCTTCTTTAGAGGCTAACGAATTATACTCAGCAATATTTTTTGAACTTGTAAGTTTAAACCCTGTGAATAAAGGCTGCTGAAGTGATACCTTAAAATTGTATTGGTTAAAATATGTAGGGGAAATATTAAATTTGCCAAAAGGAGTATTTATTTCAAAAGGATCTATTTCACTTAATCTTGTATACGAAGCATTAAAATTTAATGTCGGCAGGAAGTATGTTTTAGCTTCACTTAACTTAGCTTTATAATATTCAACATTCATTTTAGAACCATGCAATGCTGAATTATTTTTAAGTCCAAGTTGAATGCTGTGTTCTAAATCTAATGTTATTTTATCTTGTGCATTTGTAAACATTATTCCTGATAGAATAAAAAATACTATAAATATTTTGTTTGTTATTTTCATAATTATATATCCTCTTCATTTTTCCTTTTTTTATTTAAAGTACAAAATTTGTTTCTTCCTTCTTCTGTCATTATTCCTTCAAACATAATTGTAATTGCCGCATCGAATACTTGTGGTGCAGTAAAAGGAATTTTTACCAGGGTATCAGGATTTAACATTTGCTGCATTGTGTTTACATAAATTAAAACTACTAATTCTTTATCTATATCATCCCTAAAAACATTTTCCTTAATACCTTCATTAATTAATGAAGTAAATACTCTTAATGTATTTTGTTTTCTGTGTTTCATTAAATCATTCCAGACTTCGGGAAAGTTTTTTTGTATATCAGATGCAACAGGACTTGTTAATCTAACTGTTACAGTACCAATAAAATTCATAAGTCTTTTTAACTTTGAAATAAAATCAAGTTCTGTGTCTTTAATTAGATTTGTTAAATAGTTATTTACCTCCTGTTTTTTTAATTCAAGTATAGAAAGTACCAGATCCTTTTTGCTAGAGAAATATTTGTAAATAGTTTTTTTACTAATTCCTAAGTCCTGAGCAATTTCGTCCATTGTAACTTTTTTAAATCCGTATTTTAAAAAAAGTTCATCTGCACTGTTTAGGATTCTAAATTTTAACTCATTTTCATTAATCATTTTACTTCCATTTTTTCTAAAGAAACTTTATTAGTTTTATTAGTTTCTATTCACCAATAAAAAAAAGAAGCAAATACAGCTTCTTTTTACAATATATAATATAAGGAAACTATTATTGTTTATTTAGTTTCCAACTTATTAAAATTTAGTTTCTTTGTCAAATTAATTTTAGATGAAAAATAGTAAAAATATTCAGAATGAATTTATAGATGATTTATGGCTGAAGAGTTGTTTTGCGTTTTAATCTGAAAAACTTTTTTCGTATTGGCTTTTAAATATTTTTATGCTGTTAAAAATAGCTTGAGCGATTTTCATCTGTCCCTCTATACTATTAAGATATTTTGCTTCCTTTGAGTTGGATAAATATCCAGACTCAATTAAAACACTCGGCATAGAGGCACCAACTAAAACATAAAAACCGGCCTGTTTTAATCCTCTTGAAGATTCTCTTACAATTCTGCTCATTTCTTTGTTTAATATATCAGAAAACTTTTCTGAATATTTCATATAGGATGATTGGGCCATGCTAACAAGTATAAAATTTTCATCCGTTAATTTTTTATAACGAGTAGGATTTTTTTCATATTTAATAACACTGTTTTCCCTTTCAGCAATTCTTATTGCTTGTTGGGTTTTCCCCGGTCTTAAAAGATAAATTTCAAATCCATTTGCTGAACTGGGTTTATGTGGTGTTGAATTACAATGAATTGAAATAAATAGATTACCGCCTTGTTCGTTAGCAAATTTCCCTCTTTCATATAGATCGACTGCTTTATCAGTTTTTCTGGTATAAACTACTTTTACATCTTTCATATTTTCTTCAAGTAGTTTACCTAACTTTAAGGCAATACCAAGATTTACATCTTTTTCTTTTATACCATAAACACCCAATGTCCCACCGTCAATACCACCGTGTCCGGCATCAATAACAATAACATCAAAATTCCATTTCTCTTTATTTTTATCTAGATCGGTTGTAGCAGTAATTAATTTTTTATGTAATAAGATTAATAGATCGTTTCCTTTGTCAGCATTTATTACATCACTGGAAACATAATCATCACTAACTTTAATTATAAATTCTGCATCGTCATTAATATTTTTTGCTGATATATCTTTAACTAGATCACTTGAATTATTGTAATTTATATCATCAGTTTTAACATTAACATCTCTAAAAATAATTTTTAATTCACCGTCATTAAATGTGCTGTTATATGTATCAATTTTTTGCAGAGCACTAATTCTTATTAGAGTACCATTTGATTTTTCACTTACACTAATTCCAGTAATTCCATATTGATATTTTCTTATTGACGGTTCTGTAGTTTTAACTATATCTTTAGGAACATTAACCGCACCGCCAAGAACAAGTTTGTATTTACCGGCTAATGAGAAATTTTTTCCAAGTGCTCTTTCAAACAATGGAAGAATATAGTTTAAGGAAACAAATATTTTATCCTTAATTAATATTGATGAATTTGGAAGCTGGAGTATTTCTATTTTATTTGTTGATGTAGATGTAAAAATAAAAAAAGGATTGCCGGCAGTTACTATTAATCTGTAGTCAGCAAACTTTAATTCAATTTTTTTTGTTGTTGAATTAAAATATGTGTTTATTAAAAGAGCTTTGGCAAAATCTTCTATGGAAAAATATACATTTTCACCTTTGGTAACAGCTGGGATTGAGTAAACATCTTTACCTGAGTAAATTCTAAGTTCATTGTATTGCCCGACTATTACTTCAGAGAACACAAATACAAAAATTAAAATTGGAAATATTTTTTTAGTATAACTTATCATTAAAATTTTGGTAAAGGAAAAATAAAACTTGTTTTACTTTTATAGTCAATAAAATCTTGTTTAAGATGCTTCTCTAACAACTTTTCTTCAAATGAAGCTCTTAAAATTAAAATGGGCAATTGAATAATTGCTAACGGTAATAAAATATAACTTAATGTAGCAAAAGCAGCAGCAAAATCTATAATTATTTGTGACAAATACTGCGGGTGCCTAATAACTCTGTATAATCCTTTGTTTACAATTTTATGTGTTCTGAAGATCAATATTTCTTGTGAATAATTTTCACCCAATGATTTATATGCCCAAATTTGAAGCCAGGAAAACATAATATATGCAACTAATGCTACAATTCTTAATATGTTATATTCATCTGTATATTCTAATGTTCCTATCTGAAATAAACTTATAATAAGTACAATTAAAGTTAGTGTAGAAATAAGCAAAGGTGTTTTCTGTAAATATGTTTGAGGTTTCTCTTTAGCAACAGATATTTTTGATTTCAGTCCCTTTTTTGCGCCTGAAACATTTGCACCCAATGTAGCAATAATATTAAGTCCAATTATTATGTTTATTGGATCCATAATAT
>PFGS01000197.1 GCA_002783525.1 Ignavibacteriales bacterium CG12_big_fil_rev_8_21_14_0_65_30_8
TTAAATAAAGGTACCAGAAATATTGACGACGGTTACTCAGCATTTGAAGCAACAAATATTGAACTAATAGAATTATTGAAAAATAATAATATTACAGAACTATATGTTTGTGGTTTAACTGCTGAATATTGTGTATTAACAACTGTTTTAGATTCAATTAAAAATGGATTTGAAACTTATGTAATTAAAGATGCTGTCGAAGGTATAAGGCAAAACAAAGGTGATTTTGAAGATGCTTTTACCGAAATGGAAAAAGCAGGAGCAAACATAATTACAAGTGATGATCTAAAACCTGTCGGTGGAATTATAAAAGGTATTTTTCATAATTAAGAAAATAAATTAGTTACTTTCCTAAATTAATCTTTCTTCATATTATTCTTTCCTTTACAGCTTATGTAATTTATTTCGAATATTTATCTAAATAAAGCTATTATTATGGTAGGGAAATATGAAATTATTTCATTTATTTTTTTTTAGTATTATCTCTTTGATAATATCTATTTACCAATTTATTAATAATACAAAATTTGGAGCAATCTTAAGTTTGATCTACTCATCTGTGTTTCTTATTGGTGGAATAGCTAATAAACGAAATTTGAAATAGGAATTAATAACATGAAAAGGAAATATTTCAATTATTTTATGCAACTATTTGCTTTCTTAGTCCCAATCTATTTTGTTTTTATTCAATCATAACTGTATTAATTATTTATAAATAAAAATATTATGAAAAAAATATTTACTCTTTTACTTTTTTGTTTTAATATATCAACATTTGCTCAAGTAGAAATAAAAGTTCAACCATTTCTACCTGAATTATTCAGTCAATATCCCAGCGTTCGTGATCTTACTATTTCGCCAAATGAAGATGAAGCATATTTTAGTGCACAAAGTATTTTAGGTGAAGTTTCAGTAATTGTAAGAATAAAAAAAGAAAATAGGAAATGGACAAAACCGGAGATCGCTCCATTCTCAGGTAAATTTAATGATCTTGAACCATTTCTATCACATGATGGTTTACGTCTTTATTTTGCATCAGACAGACCTATTGGAGATTTAAGTGATAAAAAAGATTATGATATATGGTATGTTGAAAGAACATTAAATGGTCCTTGGTCAAATCCAATTAATATGGGAGATGTAATTAACACCAAACAAAATGAGTTCTATCCATCAGTTGCTAAAAATGGCAATATTTATTTTACCACTGAAAGAAAAGATACAAAAGGGAAAGATGATATCTATTTTAGTCAGTGGAAAGATGATCATTACACCAATCCTATATCTTTAAGTGAATCTATCAATACTAACGCTTATGAATTTAACGCTTATGTTTCTTCTGATGAATCATATATAATATTTACAGGTTATAGATGGAAAGATGGACTTGGTAGCGGAGATCTATATATAAGTTATAATAAAAATGGAATTTGGACTAAAGCTAAAAATTTAGGTAGAAAAATTAATTCAGATCAAATGGATTATTGTCCGTTTGTAAATGCAAAAACAAAGACAATGTACTTTACAAGCAGAAGGAGCGTGTTAAATAAAACAACGTTTAACAGTCATAATGAATTATTGTACGAAATCACAAGATACTCAAACGGATCAAGTAGAATTTATAAAGTAACTTTGACAAATAAGATAGATTAAAATTAGTATTATCAAAACTTCCTACCTAATACTTACCTATATTTACCAGTCATTTTATAAATAATTAGGGATAGGATGTTGACATTTGAAGAGATAGGGATTGAGAAAGAATTATTAACTGCTGTTAAAGAACTTGGATTTGTAAATCCAATGCCTGTCCAGGAAAAAGTAATACCACAATTAATTGGTAACGATAATAGAGATATTATAGGACTTGCCCAAACCGGAACAGGTAAAACTGCTGCATTTGGTTTACCATTAATTCAAAACACAAATACATCAACTAAAAAAACTCAATATCTTATACTTGCACCAACCAGAGAACTTTGCATACAAATTGCAGATGATCTGATAAGTTTTGCAAAATATAGGGAAGATGTAAAAATAACCCCGGTGTTTGGTGGAACAAGTATTGATAGGCAGATAACACTTCTAAAAAAAGGAACTCATATTATTACTGCTACACCTGGCAGATTAATAGATTTAATAAATAGAAGAAAAGTTGACATTTCTAAAATTAAAACTATTGTGTTGGATGAAGCTGATGAAATGTTAAATATGGGTTTCAGGCAAGACATTGAAACAATATTAAAAGAAACACCGAAAGATAAAAATACATTATTATTTTCTGCAACAATGTCTAAAGAAGTTAGAAAGATTGCAAGCAAATACATGAAAGATCCGTTAGAAATTTCTATTGGTAAACAAAATGTAGGTGCTGAAAATGTTGAACACATTTGTTATATGGTCAATGCAAAAGAAAGATATCTTGCCTTAAAAAGAGTTGTAGATTTTCACCCGGATATTTACGGGATAGTGTTTTGCAGAACAAGAAGAGAAACTCAAGATGTAGCTGAAAAATTATTAAAAGACGGATACAATGCTGATTCACTTCACGGAGATCTATCACAGTTACAGCGTGATGCTGTTATGAAAAAATTTAGAATGAAAAACATAAGTCTTTTAGTTGCTACTGATGTTGCCGCAAGAGGTTTAGATGTGGATGACCTTACTCACATAATAAATTTTAATTTGCCCGATGAAACAGAATTATACACACACCGAAGTGGAAGAACAGCTCGTGCAGGTAAAAAAGGTGAATCAATTGTAATTGCAAATTTAAAAGAAAAATTTAAGATCAAACAAATTGAAAAACAGATTGATAAAAAATTTACTTATATGCCTGTTCCATTAGGAAAAGATATTTGTGAAAAACAGTTATTTCATCTAATTGATAGAATGGAAAAAGTAGCTGTTGATGATTCTAAAATTGATTCTTTTTTGCCTCAGATATTTAAAAAATTGGAATGGCTTGATAGAGAAGAGTTAATAAAAAAATTCGTATCAGTTGAATTTAATAGATTTTTAAATTATTATAAGAATGCGCCTGATCTAAATATACCTTTTGATAGTAAGGATAGTAATCGATCTCGTTTTACTTCATCTAATTATTCAAGATTATTTATTAATCTGGGCAGAACTGATGAACTAGAACCAACTACATTAATCGGATTGATAAATGATCTTACTAAGAGTAAAGATATAAAAGTTGGTGAAATTGAAATATTAAAGAATTTTTCTTTCTTTGAAGTGGATAAAGAATATACCAAGGTATTACTTGATTCATTTAAGGACAAAGAATTTAAAAAAAGAAAAATTATTCTTGAAATAGCTTCCAAAAAAGAAAATAAAGGAAGAAGCAGAGAAAGTTTTAGAGCTGATAGAAATAGAAAAAGACCGGATAGAGATAGAAAAAGGAGAGATAACTTTAAAAGAGGAAGAAAATCTGAAAGAACATTTAGAAAAAGAAGGGAAACAACATAATTATTATATATTACCTTGTAAATAACCGCACAGCCTAAATATGTTGGTAAATTAATTATTATTAGTTAACTTTACTATTATTTGATATATGAATAACAAACACTCATTTCACATACCTGTAATGGGAATTGGTTTTACAATCGATACTCCCTTAAAAGTTTCTCAATACGGAATTAATTCAGTTATTTCTTTAGTTGATGATATTCTTCTTGAAAAATTAAGAAAAATGTATTGCGGTAAACATAAAATCCCCTATGACGAAATATCTGAAAAAGTAGAGGATTTTAGAGCAAAAAGAATTACTTCATATCTAAATCTAATTAAGAGATTAGCAGAAAAGAATTTTGAAGAATTGAAAAATTCTATACATAAAAAAGAAGATAAAATAAAAGAATTTTTTCATATGCTTCCTGACAGTTCAGAGATTAAAAGAGAATTTAAAAATTTAGCTTCTAAATACTTACACATATCTGAAATTGAAAATTGGATAAAAGAAAATTTATCAATGGGAAGTATTGATGTAAATATTATGACTAAGCTGGATAAGGAAAATTATAATAAAAATGAAAAATTATCAGCTGAATATAATGATGCACATGCCGCACTTAGAGGATTTGCTAATAGTGATCTAGTTTCATCAATTGTTT
>PFGS01000196.1 GCA_002783525.1 Ignavibacteriales bacterium CG12_big_fil_rev_8_21_14_0_65_30_8
TTGAATTTTTAAATTTATAATATTTTATCCTGTTCCTGTTTTTTATAATTTCGCTTTCAATTGGTGATATATTATCCTTTCTGTTAGAAAGTCTGTCTTTTAATGTTGGAACAAGTTCGGCTTTTATTAAAATTACAAGTTCTTTTTTTACAAGAGTTGTTTTGTCACTTCCAAATAGATACCTAAGTCCAAAAAACCACCATGGTAAATCTTTTAAAATTGGAACACCTGTTCGTTCTTGTACCTCTTGGTTGATAAACAAACCACCAATTACCGTCTCCTCACCATTAAGCATTGTAACCTGTGTGGTTGCCGCTGTTTTTTTAATTTCAGAAGTATTGTCCGTTACATTAAAAGAACTTCTTTCAACCATTAAATCTAAAAGAATATAGGTTAAACTATCTTCTTTATAAATATATGGTGTTACCTCTATAATTGTACCGGTAGGATAAAACTTTTCAACTGTGTTCCCTGCAAAATCTTTCTGTTGAATTGAAAAATCGGAACCCACTTGAATTTTTCCTTTTACCCTGTCTCTAACTGTAATGTTTGGGTTTGAAATTATTTCTCCAACACTTTCACTTTCTAAATATCTAAAAACAGATGTGGCTTCTCCAAAAAAACCACCAATATCGAAAGATGACTTTGTAGTTATCTGATATTTTTTAGAATCTGTAGTAGTTGTTTGATCTACAGGATTCCCAAAATCTCCACCAATTTCCAATCCATCTTTCGAAAGTAAAACTTTCCAGTCTAATCCAAGTTCTTTTGATTTATTTACATCAGAATCAAAAAACACAGCTGAAATTGTAACTTCTCTTGAATCAACAGAAGCATAAGTAAGAGGATCTTGTTTTTCTTCATTTGGTTTTTTAACTATTATCATGTCATCTTTTCTTTCATATATTAATCCGGCATATTTTACAATAAAGTCAAAAGCTTTTAAATAATACATATTGTTTATTTCAACGCCTATTGGATTAGAGTTTTGTGTTGTTAAAACTATTTTAATACCTGATGTCTTTTCACTTATCTTGCTTAATAAAATTATTGCCTGATCAAATGGAAGTACTGGTGACATTGTGATTAATTCATCGGGACTGTAATTTTGGGTAAGTGTTTTTCCCAAATAATTTTGTGCAGATAAGAATGGGACAAACAATGTTAAGAAAATGATAATAAAACTTAATTTTCTCATATTAAAACTCTTTTATTGTGTTGGTTTTAAAGGCGTTTCTTTTTCCAAAGTTAATGTAATGTTTTCTATTATGCCGCCTTTATTAATTATAAATTTAACTATATTATTTTCATAGTCAATCTTTGTTAAATATCCCAAGTAAATTTGTTCACCCTCCCATAACAAATAAGTTTTACCGTTTACGTCAGATAAGAAAGCTCCTTCCGGAATTAATGCCAATAGTTTTGCTCCCTGTACATCTAACAAACTTTCATTGTTTGGAGGTATTTCATTACGAATAAGTGGATAAAAAATATCATATTGGGGTAATGCTGTTAAATCATTTTCATATAATTTTTTTGTTGAAAATCTGTCATTATGTGCAAAATAGACATCGGCAATAATGGTGGTTTTTACTAAAAATTCCGGGATTTTATTTTCATCAGCTGAAACTATGTTGCTAATTGTAATACTTTTTATCTTTTTTAATTCTTTACTGTGTTCTATTGAATATATTATTTTATATATATCGTTATACTCACCATTTCCGGTTATTTTATATTCATAATACGTAAAATCTTTTTCATCAAGTTTATCAACATACTCAACATTCAATTTTGTTACTGGTGAGAAGGATGAACTTATGTTATTTATAAAATTGAAAAATTTAATGGATGATAAATTATATGGTATATTAAATCTTCTTGATGCTAAAAGAGAATCCAAAACATTTGCTCTCTGAGATAAATCTTCAAGTTGTTTTGTAATTTCACTTGTTTGGTAATTAAATGCTTTAAGTTTTGCAAGAATGGCTTCTCTTTCTTGTATGGTGTTTTTTTGAAAAATATAATTGTAGACTATACCTGCTGCAATTACAAGGATTAGCAACAAAATCAAACCCATAGTGTTTTTTAATTTTCTGTTCATTGCCCATCCTTATCATAGTTGGCAATATCAAACAACAGGGTAAATTTATAAGTGTTTTTTTCTCTTATCGTCTCAAAGAAAATTCCTTTTAGTTCTGCAGCCTTTAAACTATATGCTAAATTAGTTACAACATTTTTATTTAAAGAATATCCTTCTAATTTCACTTTATTTTCTGCATCTAAATAAATATTTGTCAACCATAAATTTTTATTCCTTTTTATAAACGAAGAAATATTATTTGTTGCTCTTGTCCATACTAATGTTCCCGTAGAAACAGAATCTAAAATAGCTTGAGTCCGACCGAAATTATTTATTTTTGCTTCATAAGAAGCTATTTGATTAATTATTGCCTGATTTTGATCATAAAGTTCTTGGTACTTGACAATATCATTATCTAAATTTTTTATAGTTAATTTATTTTCAAGAGATTTTTGAGTAAAGAAAAAAGCCGCTAAAAACAACAATGGAAAAATTAAAAATCCATGCCATCCAAACTGTAAGAATTTTTGCTGTTCAACTACATATTTAGGTAATAAATTAATTCCTTTGTGCTCTCCTGCAATTTCTGCAAA
Source organism: Ignavibacteriales bacterium CG12_big_fil_rev_8_21_14_0_65_30_8 (assembly GCA_002783525.1). Lineage (GTDB taxonomy): Bacteria > Bacteroidota > Ignavibacteria > Ignavibacteriales > Ignavibacteriaceae. The sequence goes on from PFGS01000196.1 coordinate 2,677, forward strand.
ATAATCTTGAGCAGCTGCTATTGGAACACTGAAAGATGACATAATCTTTTTTGTGCTTTGTGGAAGATCTGTTATATCAAGTTCTTTAAAATCAACCCTGGTAACATTTGCTTCAGGAAAAGTTCCGTAAAAAGAAAGTAGCAGATTTTCTGAATCGTCTTCTCCACACACCACAATATTGTCTAAGGATGTTATCCCACCGTTTTCCATCTCTAAAAGTATTTTAGAAAAATAAACATCATAAGTATGAAGATTTGCTTTACCAATATCTAAAGTTGCCCCTATGTGTTTTAAATTTCTTCCTTTTAAAAAAATAAGTTTGCTGTAGTCTTTACCTATATAAATAATTAATGAAGAATCATCTGGGAAAAATTTTTCTTTTTTTGTAATAAAATATGCTAAAGAAATTTCGGCACTTTTTACAGAAGGTATTTTATAAAATCTTCTGCCGTTATAATTTGCAAAAGAATTTATAAGTTTTATACACTCTATTTCTCCGCTGACAAAAACAGATAAGTATGACTTATCTGCAAGTGGAACATAACCTATGTTATCTTTATCAACATCAATATTTCTTTGTTTCTGAATTTCTTCGGCAATTTGCATTGTAACACGAGAGGATGTTGTCCTGGGTGTGCCTTCTACCTCGTGATAATAAACAGATGGTTCGGTTATAACTGAAACAAAATTACATTTTTTAAGTTTTAAACCTTCTAAAGCATTGTTCAAAAGAGTCATACTGCTAAAAGAAGGTTTTTTAGATATACTTTTATCTGAAGTATCTAATCCCACCAAGGAAAGATCATCATCTGATTCCAGTTTCAGACCTCTTATCCCCTCGTCAGCCTCAACAGATGTGCGGACTAATTCCAACGATGAAGCCTTGATAATTTTTAATTTATCTTTGGTTTTTTCAACAGCAATAACCTTAGCATCAGAACCTTCGCAATATATAAATACATGTTGTTTCATATATTATATCAATATTTGTTCCATGCGTTTTTTGTGGTTGGCATAAGCCATAACATTTTCCAAAGTAATTGTTTTATTTAAATATAATCTTTTTAAATCTTGTTCCATTGTGATCATACCGTTTTGTGCACCCTGATTGATCATCATATAAATTTCACTTGTGTTGTTATTTTTTATTGCTGCTCTTACATTTGAATTAACAACTAAAACTTCTTTTGCCAAAACTAATCTTCCGTCTATGGATGGAACAAGCTTTTGTGAAACTACAGAAACCAGAACATCTGCTAATCTGTTTCTTACTCTTTCCTGTTCGTTAGGATGTACTTCTGCAACAATTCTGTCTATTGATTCAACTGCTGAAGATGTGTGAAGTGTAGAAAATACTTTATGTCCGGTATCTGTTACTTCAAGAGCAGCCAAAATTGTATCGGGATCCCTCATTTCACCAATTACAATTATATCAGGATCTTGACGCATAGTTTGAATAACACCATCTTTAAATGACTTTACATCTCTTCCAACTTCTCTATGTCTAATAATAGCAGCATTTGATTTATGAACAAATTCAATAG
>PFGS01000083.1:0-2229 GCA_002783525.1 Ignavibacteriales bacterium CG12_big_fil_rev_8_21_14_0_65_30_8
CACCTCTTTTCCTGCATTTTGCTCTGCTAATAGAACAAATATTTCGTGAAGAGAAATATCATTTGCATCAAATTTTTTAATGTTCACTTTATTATCAACTAATAACTTTAATAATCCTTGAATTTGAGAAGCTTCTTTTAATCTAATACCTGTTGTATTTCCAAAATCATCTATACTTTCTATCATTGGATTACCTTTTAAGAAAGATATATCGCCGCTGTAATTAATACTTACATTTCTTTTAGCATATTTTGTCTTTAGTTCGCTTAACTTTCCATCTAAAATAATTTTACCTTGCTCGATCATTGTAATATAGTCACACATTTTTTCAGCAAAATCCATAAGGTGTGTAGAAAAAATAATTACCTTACCTTTATCTCTTAGTTCAATAATTATTTGTCTCAATAGGTCAGTGTTAATTGGATCTAATCCTGAGAAAGGTTCATCGAGTACAAGAAATTCCGGATCGTGTAAAATTGTTGCAATAAATTGAATTTTTTGCTGATTACCTTTTGATAGGTCTTGTATTTTTGTTGTTTTTCTATCAGCAAGGTCAAATTTCTCTAAATATTCAATAGCTTTCTTTTTAATTTCATTTCCGGATTTTCCTTTTACATCAGCAAAGAAAAGTAGTGTATCCATAACAGTCATTTTTTTATACAGCCCTCTTTCCTCAGGCAAATAACCAACACTCTTTTTAAAATCATTATCAATTGGTTTGCCGTGAAAAAGAATTTCTCCGCTATCAGGAGTGTAAATATTCATCATCATTCTGAGTGTAGTAGTTTTACCTGCACCGTTCCTACCAATAAGGCCAAAAACAGAACCTTGAGGTACATTAAATGTTACATCATCTACTGCTTTAATTGGTCCGAATGATTTATATAGATTTTTTACTTCAAGTACATTCATATTATTCTCAGTTTTTATAATTCTAAAAAATAAATATGTAAAATTTTATTATTATAGTATTACCAATAGTAATTTTATTTCACCAATTATCTAAATTTTAAAATGAAAAATAATAAACTAATTCTCGTTCTCATAGTTTTTGTGCCAATTTTATACAGTTGTAATCCTAAACTTGATAATTCCGAAAAATATATTGGTAAATGGAATGCAAAAATAGATATGCCCGGTGGTCAACTTCCATTTATATTTAAGATAGAATCTATTAAAAAAAATCTATCTGCTACAATTATTAATAATGAAGAAAAAATAGATATTAAAGAGATCAGCTTTGTCAATGACAGTCTAAATTTATATTTGCCTGCATTTAACACAAGACTGAAATTAATATTTAATTCTGATAAAGATATGCTATCAGGGAATTTAACATTATTAAAAAGCGGTGGTGTTAAGCAGATAATGAGAGTAGTTGCAACTCCATTTAAAGAAAAAGTAACAGAAAATAAATATGATATAAATGTAAATGGAAAGTGGTCAATTAATTTTAAAGATGAAGACAATAATAATACAGTTGCTGTTGGTGAGTTTTATCAGACTGATGATAAAGTTACCGGCACTTTTTTAACAACTACCGGAGATTACAGATATTTAAATGGTTTTGTTAATAACAATGAATTACAGCTTTCAACATTTGATGGTGCACATGTGTTTTTATTTAAAGCAAAATTAAATGTAAATGGAAAGCTGGAAGGTGATTTTTGGTCAGGTACAAAATGGCACGAGTCTTGGATTGGTGTTAAAAACGATAAAGTATCTCTTCCAGATGAGGACTCATTAACCTATCTAAAAAATGGATATACAAAATTAGAATTTAGTTTTGAAGATATTAATGGAAATAATGTTTCATTAACTGATGAAAAATATAAAGGTAAAGTTGTACTTGTTAACTTGGCAGGTAGCTGGTGCCCTAACTGCCATGATGAAGCAAGGTTTCTTTCAGAATATTATGATCAAAACAAAAATAGAGGATTAGAAATCATTGCTTTGATGTTTGAAAATTATAATGATAAAAATAAAAATATTAAACAGATAAAGAGATTTAAGGAAAAGTTTAATATTAAATATGATCTTCTTTATGCAGGTATAAATAATAAAGGTAAAGCGGCTGAACTTTTACCAATGCTGAATACTGTACTGGCTTTTCCAACTACAATCTACATTGATAGAAAAGGAAATGTAAGAAAGATCAGTACAGGTTTTTCCGGTCCAGGTACAGGGAAATATTACATTAAATTTCAGGAAAAATTCAATAACTTTTTG
>PFGS01000083.1:2257-3656 GCA_002783525.1 Ignavibacteriales bacterium CG12_big_fil_rev_8_21_14_0_65_30_8
AGTGTACTAACTATTTGAAAAGATGAAAGATTTAAGTATAATATGAATAAGATAAATTTTTGTAATATAATTTATCAATGAAATAAAAAATTAATTCTAACCTGACAAAAATATCTTGAAAAAATGAACAGAAAATTTGTCCAATTAATTCTTTTATTCTTATTTACTTCCATAACATATCCCCAATATATACAACAAACTCAGCATCCTTTTTCCGGTAAGTTGGTTCTTTCTCTGGCTGGTGGTGCAACTATGCCTTTATCTGACTTTTCTTCTCCTAATATTAAATTAATTGGTGAGGGTAGTTTTGGTTATTTCTTTAATTTTAAATCTAGACATACTATTGGATTACATTTATATGGAGCTTATGGAAAGGTGGGAGGAGATGACGATTCAATAATTCCAAATTCTTTTAATTCTACAATTGCATATTTGGGTGGTGGATTGATGTTCAGTTATTTTATGTCATCACATTTTACACCTTATTTATATGGTGGTATGGGTTATTTTTGGTACAATCCAAAGGATGATAATGGATTAAAACTTCCAAATTCAAATATCAATAATGGTGATCTTGGAGATCTAACTTATAATTTAAAAGTTGGAATAGATTATTTTATAGCAAGAAACTTAAGTATGAATTTAAATGTAGGAGTTATTTTAGGTAGAAGTGATCTGGTTGATGGTTTTGTAACTACCGATTCAAAAGACGACGCTGTTGTTACTGCTACATTTGGTTTTTCTTATGTCTTTTCAAGATTTGGGAAAAGTGAAATTGATGATACTGATGGTGACGGGGTTCCAAATGACGAAGATAAATGTCCGGGAACACCTGTGGGTGCAAAAGTTACAGTGGACGGCTGTCCTATTGATGGAGATGGAGATGGTGTACCTGTGATAGATGATAAATGCCCTAATACTCCCAAAGGAGTATTTGTAGATGCTAATGGTTGTCCGGTAGATACTGATGGAGATGGTGTACCGGATTATAGAGATCAGTGCCCTGATTCACCTAGTGGAGTGGTTGTAAATATGTTCGGTTGTCCGATTGATAGAGATGGAGATGGGGTACCGGATTATTTAGATAAATGTCCAGGGACTCCTGAAGGTATAACAGTAGACAAAAATGGATGTCCTCCAGGTTATAAACCGATAGAACCTCCCGGTATTCCTGTAAAAAAATATACTCCACCTGCTAAACCTAAACCGGAAAAAACATATATTCCAAAAACTTATACTCCTTTTACATCAGGAAATTATAATACTAAAACTGATAGAATGATAACCAGTCATGTTTGGACAGATGGTTCCATTTATGTAGTTCAACATTCTTCATGGTCTTCAAGTTACAGAGCTGATAAAGTTGCTTCACAATTAAAAGTACAGGGACACAATGCTT
>PFGS01000083.1:3765-4238 GCA_002783525.1 Ignavibacteriales bacterium CG12_big_fil_rev_8_21_14_0_65_30_8
ACTTTATAATATTATGAATAACATTATTCAATGGATAAATGATCTGACTGGCTTTTCAAATGCAACTATTGAAAAGCTTTTAGATTCAATTGCTATAATATTTTTTCTTTGGTTAATAAGATTTATAGTTATAAAGATTGTTCATAAAAAAGTTTCTGATTTACAAATAAGATATAAATGGCAAAAAAATTCTATCTATTTTGCTGTGGTTTTTGGTATTATATTAATTAGTAGAGAATGGTTTAAAGGTATTCAATATCTTACAACTTATTTTGGACTTTTGAGTGCAGGTTTAGCAATTGCCTTAAAAGATATTATTGAAAGTATGGTGGGTTGGGCCTTTATTCTTTGGAGAAATTTATTTACTGTAGGTGATAGAATTCAAATTGGGGACTATAAAGGGGATATTGTTGATATAAGATTATTCAAGTTTACTTTGTTAGAAATTGGAAATTGGGTAGATGCAGAACAGA
>PFGS01000239.1:0-553 GCA_002783525.1 Ignavibacteriales bacterium CG12_big_fil_rev_8_21_14_0_65_30_8
CTTTTACAAAGTTGAGAAAACTGCGGCGGCACTAGAAAAGGCAAAAGCTGCGATGAACGCGCGCTTAAATCCCGAGGGAATTATTATCGATTCTATCAATTATTTTGGACATAAGTTTGAAAGGATAGGGCCACAAGGCATTGATGATTCTTACCAACACAAGATTGATGAAACCGAAGTTACCAAAAGGGCGGTCGATTTGGAAAGAGAACGGGTTGATACAGCGGTTGAGCAAAAACGGACGGTTTATAACAATCTCCAAGGTCATGTTAATCGTCAAAATGAAGAAGCCCTAGGTAGAAAACAACAAGCTATCTTACGTGGAGATTCTTACTTTAAAATTCGAGAACTCGAAGCGCAAAGAATAAAAGCTGTAGGCGAACAAGAAATAATTGGGTTGAAGAAACGTATCGATGCCTTAAGCGGGCCTGGTGGTGAAGCTTTGTTAAAACTTGAAATTGCGGATGCATTAATAAAAGCTGATCCAAAATTTGTCGTCATGGACAATCAAAATGGAATTGCCGTGCAAAAGCTAGATGCGAACAATTTAATG
>PFGS01000239.1:647-3473 GCA_002783525.1 Ignavibacteriales bacterium CG12_big_fil_rev_8_21_14_0_65_30_8
CTGCTAAAGTTAAAGCTAAATAATTTTTAATTTATTATGAAATAAGTTTATGATCATCCAAAAAATAGTAAAAAAGGATGATAAAAATGTTATTGTTCATTTAGACGAAGGCGAAAAACTTTTTCTTTCAAAAGAAGTTATACTTAAGAATGGTTTGAGGAAAGGGGACGTAATATCAGAAGAAAAACACGCTTCCTTAATTAAAGAAAATCAATCATTTTTTATTCGACAAAAAGCTTTTACCTTGTTGGGTAGAAGACCACACTCCAGATTTGAATTAAAAGCAAAGTTAAAACTAAAAAAATATGATGATCAACTAATTGATGCTCTTCTTGATGAGTTAGAAAGCAAAAATTATTTAAATGATAATAAATTTGCTTTAGCATTTGCCAGAGATAAACAAAAGTTCAAACATTTTGGAAGTTTTAGAATTACAAATGAATTATTAAAAAAGAGAGTAAGTAGGGAAATCATTGATAAAACATTAGCTGAAATTTTTCCTGAAGGTAATGATATTGATGAGGCTGTTTATCATTTAAAGAAAAAGATAAAAAACAAAACAAATATTGATCTGAATGAAAATAGCATTAGAGACAAATTATTAGCATTTTTAATCAGAAAAGGCTTTGACTTTGAAACTGCTAAAGAATCTTTGGAGAAAATAAAAAAAACAACTAACTAATAAACTTATTTTATTTCTCTTTTTATATATGAACTGTAATCTTTAATCTTTCTCTTGTAATTCTCATTCATCAATTTTGATGATATCATAAAATCTGCAGTAGATCTATTACAAGCAATTGGAATGTTGTAGAGAACTGAAATCCTTAATAATGCTTTTACATCTACATCGTGTGGATGAGGTTCCATCGGATCCCAGAAAAAGATCATAAAATCAATTTGATTATCAACTATCATTGAGCCCAACTGCTGATCACCACCCAACGGACCGGATTTCAATTTCTGTACTTTTACATTAGATTGATTATTAAGTTCTTTTGATTTTTTATTTAATGCTTCTTCAATTAATTTCCCTGTTGTCCCGGTACAAACAAGATTGTGAGGTATTAACATCTCATAATTCCAGATCGCCCATTCTATTAGATCAGATTTTCTGTTGACGTGTGCTACAAGCGCAATATTTTTTATGTTCATATTTCTTTAATTTTAAATTAACGGTAAATTAAAAATAATAATTAAATTGTAACTTAAGTTTATTTAATTACAAAATTATTACAACTCTTATTTGTTTGATAAAATAAATGCAAATACAAAAAAATATATCCATAAAACAATTCAACACATTCGGGGTAGATGTTAAAGCTAACTTATTCGTAGAGTTAAAAAATGAAAATTTTCTAAATGAATTGTTCTCATCTGTAAATGAAATACCCAATAGATTTATTCTTGGCGGTGGTAGTAATGTTCTTTTTACAAAAGATTTTAATGGAATTATAATTAAAAATTTGTTACCCGGAATTGAAAAAATTGGTGAAGATAATAATTTTGTTTTTATAAAAACCGGTGCAGGTGTAAATTGGCACAAGCTTGTTAAATATTCTATCAAAAATAATTACTGGGGGATTGAAAACCTTTCTTTAATTCCCGGAACTGTAGGCGCTGCACCGATCCAAAATATTGGGGCTTACGGGCAAGAGCTTAAAAATGTATTTCATCAACTTGAAACTTTTGATCTGCAGAATAATCAATTTAAAACATTCGCAAAAGATGAATGCAAATTTGGTTACAGAGACAGTATCTTCAAAAAAGAATTTAAAAATAGATTTTTAATTACATCTGTAACATTAAAATTATCAAAAAAAGAGGACGCAATTTTAACATACCAACCGGTTAAAGAGGAAATTGATAGATTAAAGATCAACAAACCTTCTATCTCACAAATAAGTGAAATAATTTGTAATATCAGAAGAAGTAAATTACCTGATCCAAATAAATTGGGTAATGCAGGAAGCTTTTTTAAAAATCCCGAAATAACGGAAAAGAAATATTTAGAACTTAAAAAAGCTAATAATGACATTAAAGGATTTAAAACTGAAAATAATAAATACAAAATATCTGCAGGCTGGTTGATAGAAAAATGCGGATGGAAAGGAAAAAGGGTAGGTGACGTTTCTTCTTTTGAAAAACAGGCATTAGTTTTGGTTAATGTTGGTAAAGCAACAGGCAAAGATATTTTAGATTTTGCAGAATCAATAAAAGAAATCGTTAAAGTAAAATTTGGGATAGAATTAAAAGAAGAGATCAATATTGTTTAATATTTTATCAATTTGATAATACTTTTTTAAAAAATATTGTTGAATTTAACAGAATAAAATCACAAATTTATATTTTCAAATAGCCTAATAATCAAAAAAAGGAATATTATGAAAGAAGGCATCAAAGATCCTAAAATTTTGTCCGCTTATGAAAAAGCTGCCAAAGAAGGTATTGATCCCAGATGTATTCCTAAAAAATTAGAAGCCCCTGTTCCAATAGGTGATGAAATAGTTTATCCGGATTACCCTCAAGAAGATAACGACAATTGGAATTTCCTTTTTAACAGACAAACAAAATATTTACCCGGCAGAGCTTGTGATGAATATATGGAAGGAATTGACATACTTAATTTCACTCCGGATAGAATTCCTGCTTTAAAAGATCTAAGCAAAAAATTTACAGAAACAACGGATTGGAAGGTTGCAAGAGTTCCTGGGCTTATTGACCCTAATGATTTCTTTGAATTATTAAGGAAAAAAATTTTCCCGTCCACAGACTACATAAGGCAAAAAGACGAACTTGATTACACACCTGCACCGGATTGCTTTC
>PFGS01000239.1:3527-4229 GCA_002783525.1 Ignavibacteriales bacterium CG12_big_fil_rev_8_21_14_0_65_30_8
ACCAGAGGTTTGGAGAAGCTGCATTAAATGCTAAAGGAATGGAAAGCAAATTTCTTGAAACTTTTCACTGGTTTACTGTTGAGTTTGGTTTAATTAAAAATCCGGATGGACTTAGAATTTACGGAGCCGGTATTCTTTCATCTAAAGAAGAAGTTCAACATTCTCTTTCTGATGAAGTTGAAGTAGTAAATTTTGATGTTGAAAAAATTATAAATCAAGATTATGATGTTTGGCATTTGCAGCCAATTTTGTTTGCTATAGAATCATTTGAAGAATTAGAAATGGGGTTTAAAGAATGGACAAAAAGTAAGAAATTAATTTATTAATAATCCTAAAAGTATTATGAAAAAGAATTTCAATTCATTCCAAGATTTTTATGTACACTATTTATCTGAACATAAAAATAGAACCTGCCGAACATTACATTTTATTGGTACAACCTTAGTTTTAACATTTTTATTAGCTGCAATTTTTTATGGAACCTTGCTTAATTGGGTTTTAGTTCCTATTGCAGGTTACGGACTTGCTTGGATCGGGCATTTCTTTTTTGAAAAGAATAAACCAGCTACTTTTTCATACCCGATTTGGAGTTTAATATCAGATTTCAAACTATTTTTTGAGATATTACTCGGTACTAAATCATTAGATACTTCTAAAGATTAGTCATTAAGAGTACACTCTAACCAAATTCATACTAAAAAA
>PFGS01000163.1:0-1756 GCA_002783525.1 Ignavibacteriales bacterium CG12_big_fil_rev_8_21_14_0_65_30_8
GCTTGTAAGCGCTCCGTACTTTATAGCAAGGTCAACTTCTTCCAGAGAATAAGCAAATTCTTTTAATGATTCTTTTGATCCGGCTTTATTGTATGAATAAACAATGTTACCAAGATTTACTGATTTTGAACCAAATTCTTTTCTTATCCATGGTGCATTTGGTAAATTTATTCCAATTGGTGTAGATGGTGATGTGCCGCCTGATTCTACAACAACAGTAATAACTTTAGCAGAAATTCCTTTTACTTCTTTCTTTTTATACCTGTCTGCTATTGGGGAATTATCTTCAAACCACTGAGCATTATCTCCAATTGCTTTTATTCTTTTGGTTGCATCCATATCTTTTATAGAAACAACAGATTCATAATAACCTCTGTAACCGAGTGGGTCATTATAAACTTCAATAAAACCGTTAACTGCATCTACTCTTGATTCGGTGTCTTTAACCCATAACTTGTTGTATTCATCAAACACTTTTAAGTCACCGGTTTTGTAATATTCAGCAAGTTTTAGAATTGTATTTTTTTGTAAATCATTTTCTGCAACACCAGCAGCTTTTTCTAACCAAAAAACAATTTTTTCTATAGCTTGTGAATACATTCCTCCAACTTTCCAAGGCTTTTCAACAATCTTTCCATTTACTTTCATCATTTTTGAATTTAATCCGTAAGAAATTGGGTGCGGATCTTTTTTATCAATTATTTTTTTATAATAATTTTCCACTTCTTTTTGGGTTACACCTTCGTAAAAATTAACAGCTGAATTTTTTATTACATCAACATTAGAATCAAATGTTACCATCTCAGGTGCAACCTTAGGATTAAAAATTATTTTCGTGATTCTTTTTGAGAAATTAGAAACACTCTCACCATTTGTAAGAGGCAGGAGTTTTGAATCAGAATTATCAATCAAAGACGAGAAAAATTCTTTTGAAATTTCCGGAAAGAATTTTTTGTTTGAATAATGATGATGGATACCGTTTGAGAACCAAACACGTTTAGTATATACCATAAAATTATCCCAATCATTTCCGCTTCTCTCACCGGAGTAACTGTTAACAATTGCTTCTAGTGTTTTTCTAACGGTTAAATTGTATTTGTAATTTTGGTCATATATCATATCTCTGCCGGAAAGCGCAGCCTGATATAAATAATAAACCAATTTTTTTTCTTTTAATGATAAATCATTAAAACCCGGAACTTGATATCTTAATATTGCTAAGTCAGCAAATTTTTCTGTTCTATATTTGAAATTATCCACCACGCTGTCTTTTTTATTTTGTTCGTTGCAGCCAATAAGATTTATAACAAATAAAACAGCTATAAATAAATGAAGTTTTTTCATTTTTACATTCTCTTTGATTGTTAAAAAATAGATTTGAAATATAACGAATTCTTTTAAAGAATTTTTCTTATTGTTAGTTCTTCCATCAAATTTTCATATCCAATAAACTGAATTGCATCCCACCCAAGTTTCTTTGCTTGTTCAGCATATTCCTTAATGTCATCAATAAAAAGATGAGAGTTTGGAGGTTGTTGAGTATAATTTTCCACACTTTTATAAATTTCATTTTCTGGTTTTACAGATCTAACCTCGTGAGAGAGAATAAGTTTGTCAAAATATTTTAAAAAATCACAATCCTTCCAGCCGTATTCTCTATGGATAGAATTTGTGTTGGAAAGCAGAACCAGTTTATATTTTTCTTTTAATTTTGGTAAAAGTGCAGAAACATCTTTGTTCTCTTTAAATACAGAAG
>PFGS01000163.1:1839-4198 GCA_002783525.1 Ignavibacteriales bacterium CG12_big_fil_rev_8_21_14_0_65_30_8
TCACCTTTTTCAAATGATCTATGAAAATTGTAATTATTATTGTAATAGGTTATGAATTTATCACCTAAACCAGTCTCAATATTATTTAGTTTATTAATGGCAATGTTATAATCAAATGGAAGAAGTACATTGCCAAGATCAAAAACTATTACCGATATTTTATTGGAAAGCATTGCGTTTCTTTTTTAACAAATGTTGATTAAGAAAAATAAAGAAACGCAATGATAAATGAGAAGTCTTTTAATTATTCTTTTTCGGAAAGAAACTCCACATCATGATAATTTTTTTTAAGTGAAGTCAATATTTCTTTTAATCCTTTATCGTCCACATTAAACCTAATGATCAATTCACGGTTTCCATTTTTAACACCTTGATGTGTGGTTAAAATGCTAATACATTTAAATTCCTGCATTCTCATATGGTCACATACTTCTTTTATAGAGCCTGGTGAATCGGGTATAACCAAACTTATTCTATAAGAAGGAATTCTAACACCTGTGATATTAATTAGTGCTTCAAAGACATCACTTTCTGTAATTATACCAACAATTTTGCCATCAGTATTAATTACTGGTAATCCACCAATTTTATTATCGTGCATAAACATTGCGCATTTTTCAATAGTTGTATCTGGAAAAACAGTAATGGGATTTTTTGTCATTACATCTTTAACTTTAATTTTTGACATGAGATAATGAAGCTCCCAAATATCCAATGATGTAGCCTTTGAAGGTGACGCTTCTTTTAAATCTCGGTCAGAAACCATTCCAACCAGTTTTTTTCCCTTTAAAACCGGCAGTCGTCTTATTTTATTTCTCTTTAAAGTATTTATTGCTTCAGAAAGTGATTCATCTTCATCTATTGAAATTACTTTCGTTGACATCCATTTACTTGCAAGCATAATTTTTACCTAAAATTTATTTTTTTAAAATATTATATACCTAAATAAGCTGCCCTAACATGTTCATTATTAAGTAGTTCCTTCCCGGTACCGGTAAGTGTAATTTTACCGTTTTCTAATACATATGCTCTATCACAAAAAGTTAATGTCGATTGAACATTTTGTTCAACTAACAGAATTGTAATCCCTTTTTTGTTAATATTTTTTATTATGTTAAAAATATCTTGAACAAGTACCGGAGCTAATCCAAGACTTGGTTCATCCAGCATTAAAAGATCTGGCAAAGACATCAATCCTCTAGCAACTGCAACCATTTGCTGCTCACCGCCGCTTAAAGTTCCGGCTAATTGTTTTCTTCTTTCTAATAATCTTGGGAATAATGAATAGCACTCATCCATTGTTTCTTTTCTTTTCAATTTAGCTTTACCATGCAAAGAACCCATTATCAGGTTTTCTTCAACTGACATTTCATTAAACAATCTTCTACCTTCCGGAACATGAACAAGACCTTTTTTCAATATTTCTGCAGGTTGAATATCTGTTAGAGAGTCTCCGTTAAATGTCATTTTTCCGCTGCTAATTTTATTTAATCCGGAAATTGTTTGTATAATGGACGATTTCCCAGCACCATTTGCTCCTACAAGAACAATAATTTCACCCTTTTGCACTTCAAATGAAACATCGAATAAAACCTGAAGATCTTTATACCCCATATTGATATTTTCAATTTTAAGCATTAGCAATACCTCCGCTTGCATAATCAGAACCCAAATAAGATTCTATAACTGTTTTATTCTTAGCAACTTCTTCGGGTTTACCGCTTGTAATCGTTGTTCCATAGGCGATAGCATGAATCCTATCACTAATGTTCATAATTACTTTCATTATATGCTCCACAATTACAATTGTAATTCCAAGATCGTCTCTAATTTTCATAATTATTTCAATTGCAGTATCCAGTTCGGTAGGGTTAAGTCCGGCGGCAGTTTCATCCAGCAAAAGAACTTTAGGTTTTGTTGCTAAAGCTTTTGCAATTTCTAGTCTTTTTCTTCCACCAATTGGTAGACTTCCGGCTTTCATATGTGCAACATCGCGTAAATGACAAAAATCTATTACTTCTTTTGCAGATTTTTTTGCTGCATTGAATGAATTACTATTTGAAAAAGCAGCAGCCATAATATTTTCTTCAACCGTTAATCTCTTCAAAGGTTTAACTACCTGAAAAGTCCTTCCAATGCCAAGTCTGGCAATTTCATAAGTTTTTAAATTTGTAATCTCAACATCTTCTAAAAATATTTTTCCTGATGAAACTTTGTAATATTGATTTATCAAATTAAAAATTGTTGTTTTGCCGCTTCCATTTGGGCCAATGAGTCCCAAGATCTCGCCTTCTTGTACTTCTAATGAAATATTATTAACGGCGGTTAAACCACCAAAATTTTTAGTAAGCTTTTCAAG
>PFGS01000178.1:0-2179 GCA_002783525.1 Ignavibacteriales bacterium CG12_big_fil_rev_8_21_14_0_65_30_8
TTAAAATGAAAGAGAGTAAATAGGTAATTAAAAATTAAGTCTTTAATTTTTCTATCACATCAACAGATGAAACGCCCTCAGCTTCTGCACTAAAGTTTGTTATTATTCTATGACGCAATACAGGCAGCATCGCAAATTTTACATCATCAATGTTTGGAGTGTATCTACCATTTGTAATTGATCTTGTTTTAGCGGCAAGTATTAAATACTGAGAAGCTCTTGGTCCGGCACCCCAACTTATCCAATCCTTAATAAATTTTTGCGAGTTGCCGTTACTAGGTCTGGTTTGATTTACAATGTTTACAGCAAATTCAATTACATTTTCTGCTACAGGTACTTTTCTAACAAGATTTTGAAATTCGATTATTTCTTTTGCCGTTATAACTGAAAATAGTTTCTGTTCATATTCACTTGTAGTAGTTTCAACAATTTTTTTCTCTTCTGCAATGGATGGGTAATCAAGCCATAGGTTGAACATAAATCTGTCCAATTGTGCTTCAGGCAAAGGGTAAGTTCCTTCTTGTTCAATTGGATTTTGAGTTGCTAAAACAAAAAATGGTTCTTGCAAAGTTGAAGTAACGCCGGCAGTAGTAACTTTGTGTTCTTGCATTGCTTCCAATAAGGCTGCTTGAGTTTTTGGAGGTGTTCTGTTTATTTCATCGGCTAAAATTACATTTGCAAAAATAGGACCTGGAATAAATCTAAAATTTCTTTTTTTTGTGATTGGATCTTCTTCTACTAGTTCTGTTCCGGTAATATCACTTGGCATAAGATCAGGAGTGAACTGTATTCGGCTAAATTTTAGGTCTAAAACTTGAGCAAGAGTTTTTATTAGTAATGTTTTTGCAAGCCCGGGTACACCTACAAGCAGGCAATGACCTTTTGCAAGTAATGAAATTAATAGCTGGTCAATAATATCTTCTTGTCCAATTATAACTTTACCGAGTTCAGTTTTAACTTTTTTTACTGAATCATTTAATCTCTCGACTAGTTCTATATCTTTTTTATTAGTTTCTAATTTGCTCAAAATATTTCTCTTAATATCAGCCATTAATTTTCCAATAAATATTTGACTTTAAGTCTTGTATCCATTGTTCGTATTTTTTTTGTTTTTTATATTCTGATGCTAGCTTAGCTAATTCAGAATAGTCTATAATTAAATCAGCTGAATGTTGTGGTATTCTTTCCTTTAAAAGCACAATATGATAACCATAGTTTCCTTTTCCAAATTCAAATCGTTTTGGGAAACTAATTTCTCCTACGCCCAATTTTGTTACAATATCCAAAGTTGATTTGTCTAATTGATTTAAATAAAATGTTCCTAAATCACCACCAAAATTACTAGAGTTATCGTCTTTACTGTAAGTTTTTGCCATTTCTTTAAAGTCTCTATCAAATCTGACAATGCTGTCTCTGACAGAGTTTAAAAAATTGATAGCCTTGAAATCTGCTCCTTCACCTTTTTGAATTTTAATTAATATATGTCTAGTGTGAATTGACTCGCCTCTTTTTTCAAGCAATTGAATAATATGTAGCCCAACAGGAGTTTCAATTATTTGAGAGATCTCTCCCACTTTAAGAGCAAAAGCTGCTGCCTCAAATTGTGAATAAAAAACACCCTTCTTAACAAAACCAAGATCACCGCCATTGGCAGCACTTCCAGGATCTTCAGAATACTTTTTAGCCATTATTGCAAAGTCAGCTCCTTTTAAGATTGAATCTTTCACATCTTCAGCAAACTTATAATATTTTTTAATTGTCTCTTTTGATGCTTCAGGGTCTCTATAAATATGAGCAATATTTACTTTTTCCGGTATAATACCCAAGCTGTCTTTAAATTGATAATAAAAATCTTCAACTTCTCTGCGTGTAGCATTTACATCTCCAAATTTCTTTTGTTGAAGTTTTTGTACCATCAAATTTTTCTTAACATCATCTCTCAACTCTCTTTTAATTTTACTTATACTCATTCCATAAACTTGCTCTACTTTTTCTAAAGATCCATATTGCTGCGTAAAAACATTTATCTGATAATCTATTCTTTGATTTATTTCGCTTTCACTTATTTTAATGGAATCTATATCGGATTGGGCGTAGACAAGTTTATCCTCGATCATCGAGTTAAGTACTTTCTTTTTTAATTCAGGATCAGTTGGATCGAGTTTCCTTTGAGAAGCTA
>PFGS01000178.1:2312-4214 GCA_002783525.1 Ignavibacteriales bacterium CG12_big_fil_rev_8_21_14_0_65_30_8
CATATGCACCTAATTTATAATTTCAATGTCGTTATTTAA
The DNA here is from genome assembly GCA_002783525.1 of Ignavibacteriales bacterium CG12_big_fil_rev_8_21_14_0_65_30_8. GTDB lineage: Bacteria > Bacteroidota > Ignavibacteria > Ignavibacteriales > Ignavibacteriaceae. Next base: position 2,352 of record PFGS01000178.1, read on the forward strand.
GCGTAAATTATCTAAGTAATTTTTAATAAATGATTGCTGTTTTTGAGCAAAATACATTTCAGTTACTTCTTCTTTTATTAATGGAAATGGAGGAATTGTTCCTTTATTATACCTTTCAATTAATTGTATGACCTCATAATTTTTCTCTGTGTAATGTAACACCAGACTTACTTCATTTTTATTCAGCCCTTTAATTATTCTTAATAATAGTAATGGTTGAATCTGATAATCATTTAAAAGTAGATTAGTTCTATTATTAATTAAAATTGAATCATTAATAAAAACATGATAGGCTTTATCCCAACCACTTTTTATTGCTGTATTTCTAAATAAAATTGCTTTGTCTTCTTCACTGAACGAAATTCTATTTAAGAGAGTTGCATCAGTAAAGAGTTTAAAATCATTCTTATGAGCAAAATAGAAATTTTCTAGTTTATCATCCGTAATATTCAATTTAACTTCTGCTAATACTCTCTTTAAAAGTAATGATCCGGCAATTTTCCTTTCAGAATTGGATATCAGATTTTTATATTCATTTTCCTTTAAAATTCCTTCTTTATTTGCTTCCTGGAACAATAATTCATCAGTAACCCAATTCCTAATAATCTCATTCTTCGTAAGATTATGTATTTTATTGGAATCTAAAATTGCATTCAACTGGCTTTCTGTCAAATATGTTTCATTTACTTTTGCTACATACTTAACTTGTTTAGGTTCTTTTTTACAACCAATTATGTAAAAAACACAGCAAATAATAATTGTTAAAGAAATTTTATTTAAATGCTTCACTTAATCTATCTGTGTAAAGTACTGGTTCATATTTGTTTTTTAGAATTCTAAGATATTCATTTTCTAAATTATGTGCCTGCAATTCTTGATAAGCCGCACTAACTTCATTTTTAGCTTCTTCAAATGTTTTCTCGCGTGCCGGCTCTCTTTTATTTAATCTGATTAAAGAAAAACCGCCAAAATTTTGAAAAGGTTCAGAAATTTCACCTGGTTTCATTAATGTAAAAGCTTTTTTTGTAATATCATTAAAATTAGCTTCTCTTATTCCCCAATTTCCACCTTTTTCTTTATAGGTGCTTCTTTCAGTGTATTTAGTTGCAAGCGTGTCAAAACTTTCACCTTGTTTTAATAATTTCAAATAATGATTAATTAAGGAATCACTTTTTGAAAAAATTTCAGTAAAGTCAACCCTGTCTTTTAACATATACTTATTTCTTCTTTCGTTAAAATATTCTTCAAGTTTAACACTATCAATTTTTATTTTATTCCATATTTCTTCTTGCTGAATTTTGAAAACAAGAATGCCTTTTTTGTATTCCTTCATCAAGCTTGCAAATTGAGGATTTAAATCTTCTAATCTTGAAGCTTCTAATTGAAGGGCTTTTTCATTGCTAACATCTTCAATTTCTTTTGATAAAAAATTAGGAGTCATTTTCTGGTGTGAGTTTTCTCGTTTACTGTAAATAATGTTTAATGCATCATTAATTGAATAGGATTTATCTTTAATTTTAAATATTTCCAATTCTCTTAATTTATCTAATTCATCATTAGTTTGACCAACCATCAATGTGTCGGTTATCTTAACAAATTTAACAAAATTTGTTGTGTTAAAATTATAACCATATGTGGATTTTAATTTTTTGGCAAGTTTATTAATAGCATCATCGTATCTGTTTTTTCTGAATAAATCAGTCAACTCTTGTTTTTTTTGTTCATATGTTGGCATTGATAGTTTACCGGTTAATTTAATTATGTGATAACCATAATTAGTGGTAACTATATCAGAAATATCACCAACATTTTTTAGATTAAAAGCTGCTTCATCAAAAGGCTTAATCATTGTTCTACGCTTAA
>PFGS01000038.1:0-2015 GCA_002783525.1 Ignavibacteriales bacterium CG12_big_fil_rev_8_21_14_0_65_30_8
CAACAAAGGCTAATCCTACCGCTGAGATAAGCATTAATAACGGATAATAATTTTTCAATTCATTTGCAGTAGTAAAAAAGCCATTATAAATAATAAATTCCGATATAAACCCGTTAAACGGAGGCACTCCGCTTATTGCAATTGATCCAATTAGAAACAATGCAACAAAATATTTTCCGTAATGAACAAGCCCTCCCATCAGTTCAATATTTCTGGTTCCGAGATTTTGATAAATAACTCCGCTGCCAATGAATAATAAGCTTTTAAAAATAGCGTGATTAAGTGTATGAAGAAGCGCTCCGCCAAAACCAAGCACCTGTATAGGCACTGAATGATAAGCCGAACCAATAAAACCTATCCCAATTCCGATCCCTATAATTCCAATATTTTCAACTGAATGATACGCCAGCAAGCGTTTAATATCATGCTGTGCTAATGCGTACCATACACCATAAATTGCGCTAATCAAACTAATAACGAGCACAAACCAGCCAAGCCACTCTGGTGTTGGTTTTAAAAATTGAAAAGTTCTTAAAATTCCATATATACCGGTTTTAATAATTATCCCGGAAAGGAATGCACTAAAAACAGTTGGTGCAATTGGATGCGCCCTCGGTAGCCAGAAATGAAAAGGCATAAAACCGGCTTTCATTCCAAATGCAATTAACGATAAAGCATAAAGCACGATAAACAACTCGCCCGCATCCGGTGAAAGATGAAAATCACTAAAGAACCAACTGTTAGTCTGCTGACGAAGTAAGAAGAAAAATATGTATAGAAGGAATACTACTACGTGAGAAATAATCAAATAGTAAAAAGCTCCTGTATAAACATCTTTTTTCTCTTTTTCAAAAATCATCCCAAGGTAAGCCGAAGTGCTCATTACTTCCCAGCAAATCAAAAATAATATTGTGTGATTTGCTATTACTACCAATTGTGTTGAAACAAGAAGCACTGCATAAAAAACAAGATAGCTCCTTACCGATTTCCCTTTTTCGTTGTAATGTTTAAGATAAGAGTAGCTGTAAATAGTGGTTGGAATTGCAACAAGTTGAATAATACATAAGAAATATAAGCCCAAAGCATCGAACCGGAATAAATTGTTTGCTATCCCGAACATCTTTATATTTTTCAATATAAAATCCGGACTTGCAAGTGCGCTAAGTGTTGTGATGAACCCGGTTATCAGTCCAACAACAAGCAGTAAATGCGCTGTTGCTGACGCTTTTTTATTTTCAGTAAAAAAAGCTATAGCAGCTATTGAAGATAGTTGCAATAATAAGAAGTAAAAAAATAAATCCATTTTTTATCAAAAAAAATTAGTAACTGATATTAATCAACTCTGGTATTTTCAATATGGCTTATAATGTCAATAATCTCTTTACAATTAAGTCTGTTTTCCAAAGCAAAACGAAAAGTTTCCTTTGAAAGTAAAAAACTCAAATGAGCGAGTAAACTTAAATGTTGTTTTATTGTCTGAGAAATTAATAGAATAATAGTATGCACGGGCCTTCCGTCAAGTGATTTTATCTCAAGCGGTCTCTCGGGGAAGAAAAAGTTAATTACAGGCTTATTCCTTCCAATCATAAGCGGAATCCGAGGGTGGGGCAGACTAATTCCATTTCCGATTGCAGTGCTCATCAACTCTTCCCGGTTCTTTAATAGCTGAACGATTATTCCTCTATCAACATTTTTTTCAAGGTCAATCAGATCCACCATTTGCTCTATGAATAATTTTTCTGAGAGATTGCAATCATAGAAAAAAGAACTTTGACCGAGTATATTATTTAAAGACCTAACGTGATACTCGGTCATCTTTTTATGACCAGAAATATTGATAGGAATATTTCTGCTTAAAGCCCATTCAATTATTTGCTGTTTGTTGAAAAGCATTTTATCGTGTACTAGTTGAAAAGGTATTTCCTTTTTCTTAATTAAGCTTTGAACCTCTTTATCAGATTTCAATAATAAATTAGATATATCCTTAACAGTTAAATCCAAGTTAACCTCAAAAA
>PFGS01000038.1:2022-4170 GCA_002783525.1 Ignavibacteriales bacterium CG12_big_fil_rev_8_21_14_0_65_30_8
CATTTCTCTTTTTACAGTTGGTATAAAATCTTTTGGTCTTCCTAATTTAGGTAAACCAAGAATTTCTCTTGCCCTGTCTAAATCATCGTCTATATTTTCGTAAATATTTCTTTCACCAAATAAATCCAATATACCCGCCTGCGACATAGCATAAAGCGGTTGTGTATGCACTCCTGAAAGTATTAAATGAGTTTTATGCTTTTGCGCATCCTTATAAAAATCTTTTAGTGTTTGCAATCCTGTTGCATCAATAGCCGGCATATTTCTCATTCCTTCTACCAGTGTTTTATAAATTTTATCGGTAGTAAATTCTGCTTTATATTTGTTTAACTCTTGTCTTTCTTTATGTATTGATCCTTTTGAATCAAGCATTATTATATTCTCTTTTTTAACGCCAGCTTTACATATAATTTACAACACGATATTGCGGCAGCTCCTGCACCGCTAACTATTACTGTTAATTGGTCTAATTTTTTTTCGCTAATTCAACTGCATTTATTAAAGCAGCGGTAGAAATAATAGCTGTCCCGTTCTGGTCGTCGTGGAATACCGGGATATTCATTGTAGCTTTTAAAGTTTCTTCTATTTCAAAACATTCCGGAGCATTTATATCCTCTAAATTTAATCCGACGAAAGTGGGTTCTAATAATTGTACTGCTTTTATAATTTCCTGAACGTTGTGACTTTTTAACTCAAGATCAAATACATCTATGTCAGCAAATCTTTTGAACAGAACTGCTTTACCTTCCATTACCGGTTTACCTGCCGGGGCCAATATCACCCAACCCAAGCACAGCGGTTCCATTTGATATTACGGCAACCAAATTTCCTTTGCCAGTATAGTTATAAACTTCTTCTTCAATTTTGGTTTTTCCCCGGCACGGCTCAGCAACGCCCGGCATGTATGCAAGGGAGAGATCCCTGGAGGTTAAACATGGTTTAGTTGTGACTACCTCAATTTTACCTTTTCTTCCATTACTATGATAATCAAGGGCTTCTTCAATACCTTCCTTCATTTTTCAATCCCGATCTATAAACTTAAAATAAATCTAAAGTTTAAATATAAATAAATTTATTCCTACTTTGCTGAAATTTAATCCTGTAAATAAAAATAATTTTCTGATGCAACATTTTATTCAAAACTATATTAGTCATAAACCCAATCGTCCTCTTACTCCGGCTCTTTCCCTCAACAACATCGTAATTCATTACTAATCCCCAAACCTTCAGTTAGCGGGTAAATTTACTTTGAGTCAGCTTGCCTGTCCCGCTTGCGGGATCAAATTCATCATACTCTTACTTAAAATTTTCATAGAGTTCTTTCTTCTCAAACTCCTTCCACATTACTCCCTCGCTCTTCGGGAAAGGGTCGGGGTGAGGGCTTAAGTTTAGGTTGCTTTCAGCAAATTCCACAAACTCCGGACAAATTCTATCAATCAGTTTTTTCCTTTCTAAGTTTTATACTCATAAGCTATCAAACCTTTTTAAGATAAAGCTGCAAGCAGCAAATCATAAAATTATTAAAGTCGCTCCACTCACTTTCATTTCATCCGCTTAAGTTTCAAGAGGTTTGAAATGCAAGTATATGAAAGTAACCATCCGCCTTAGAGGGCTTATACAAAAGTCCCTCAGATTAAAATTAAGAATAAAAAAAAATTTTCAATATGGTTTTGAAATTGGGAAAGAATTTAGAATACTCTATCAAAGCCAAAGAATTATTCTCGAAGTTGTAAACTCTAACAGTAATTAGTTCTATATTTGTGTAAGTTCAAAAACCTATGGAAGCAACAATAACAAGGGGAAGATTTAAAGGTATGGTTTTCCTGAACTTTTCTTCTGACATTATAATATTGGATTGTGTCCTTTTGGAGTCCATACAAACTCCATACACAAAAAGCGAAAATCATCGGGATTCCGAAACAAAAAAACCTATTCTTTACGAAATCGAGCTTTTCTACAAACTTTGGTATCACACCTATTGATCCGTAGTCAAGCACCCTATCCAATTGAGCTAGGGGCGCATTTTATTTTATAAATTTATTGTTTATAAATATACATTTCTTTCAAAACAATGTAATTGCTGGATTAATAAATTATATAGAAACCTCTGAAAAATTAATTGACATTAATTAAGAATTTAAATATCAT
>PFGS01000251.1:0-3568 GCA_002783525.1 Ignavibacteriales bacterium CG12_big_fil_rev_8_21_14_0_65_30_8
TAACGAAAGAACAAAATGGTACCCAGCGACGATGATTTGAAAAATTTTGATTCATATAATTCCACATTAATAATTTTTAGAAATAAAATTTGAATCCTAATCTGATCATAATTCCACTCAAATCAAATCTTCTTTCAAACACTTTTGATTTACCGGAAGTAGCATCTTTTACATCAAATTGCCAGCTAGGTTCTGAATTATTGTAAGCAATTTCAATTAACCCGTCTGATCTTTCGCCTAATTCATAAGAAACACCGGCACCAATTTTCCAAGCAAAATCTACCGCTGCCTGAAATTCATTATTATCGGGATTATCATAGTTTCTGTAAAATATAAGTAATATCTCTGCTCCAACAGCTCCGGTTACATATGCTCTGGTTTTTGGTGCAATTGGCCAGCTTCCGGTTATATTACCCATTATTGGAATTGCGTGAAGATTTGTCTTTGCTCTAAGTTGATTTAGAGAACTGTTAGGTCCGAAGAAATTATCGAATTCTGAAACTAAATTTTGATCAATATAATTTTTATTAAACCAGTCTATACTTAATCCGCTTGTAAATGTATGATCAATATACCAACCGGTTTCATAACCCAAAATAAATCCGGCATTTGTTGCTGAAGGATTAAATACTCCAAGTTTTATTGTACCGGTTTTTGTTTGTGAAAAAAGGGAAGAAGAGCTTAAAATAATTATAATTGCAATAAATAGATTTTTTTTCATATGAATTTCCTTTTTATTGTTAAAAACAGCTAAAATACAATAAAAATGCCACTTAATATCTTTGTTTATTGTTCATTTTATAGTGATTAAATTAACATTGTATAAAATAATAAACAAAATAATTTTGATAAATGGACATAATACTTTAACGGTTTTTTAAGTCTATTCTTCTATATGGTATAATATACCGTAAACAAATGGAGACCAAATTGATGTTTTAATATTTGAGTTTTTTAAGGCTTCATTTACCCAAACATTACAAGTTCTATAGAATGAAAAGCTGCCATTTGCTTCATAAAAAAAATCATTTGATGAATAACCTGAAACATTAATTTTTACAAATTTATCGTTGTAATCTTTTTTAAATGAATTTTCAATATATAGATTTAGATCTTCAATTTGGATTTTACATAAATTGATTTTTTTCCAATTAGTATAAATTGAAGAATAAAAAGTAACATGCATTGCTGATTCACTTTTTAAAAATAAAGCTTTAAAAGTAGTGCTAAATGTTAAATCACTCCAAGTTGGTGTATTAAAATAGAATTCCTTATCACCCCAGCCGAATGAAATATATTTTAATCTATCACTAATCTGTAAATTTTCTTTTAATTTATCACTCAAACTATTATAAGGAATAATGATGTCTAAATGTATTCCATTTGAAGTAATGTATATTTTTTCTGATTGGATACAATTAAGTTCTTTTTTGTTTGAGCTAAAAAGAGATAAGACTATTACTAAAATAAAATAAATTTCAATTAAAGTAATTAATACCAAAAAAAAAATCTTTTTAGATAGATAATTAATCTTTTCATAAAAAATTATTTACTTATTTCTGACTATTTTGAAGAATGGTGGTAATAAATAGCTTATTGATCCGCATCTACCTAGAATAAAAGCTAGGGTGGCAGCAACAGCTCCAACAGCATTAAATAAGTTAATAGAAATAAAAAGAACTAATATTATTCCTCCAACTTCTGTTATTGTTGCCCAGGTAATTGGTTTGGTAATTCTTGATTCGACTAGAACTGCTCTTTGAAAATTAATCATTACGGAAAGACCGGGCATAAGAATCATAATCATCAAAGGAATTTTAGAAAATTGTGTTAGCTCACAGGTAAGTCCTGAAACTGTATAAAACCAGAAATTAGAAAGTGGAGTAAGTGCAATTAATCCTAATATTGAAACGGCAATAAGTCCCAATGAAAAAGCAAAATTTCTTAATTTTAAATAGCTGTTGGAATATTCATTTAATAAAGCAATTCCAACTTCTTGAAATGAAAGACCTACACTTCTAAAAATAAATACAAATGAATTTATAACAGGCAAAACAGCAAGTGATTCAATCGGCTGCCTGCTCTGAGCAATAAAAAACGTGGCAAATGGTTGTACAGCAAGTGAGATGATCGAAGTTAATGCCAATGGATAATAAAATTTTAATATTACTATATAAGATAAATTATCATCTCCTTCATTTTTGCTTTTAAGCTCTCTTACAATATTCAATGCCATAATTTTACTTGCGACTGCTTCACAAGTTACTCCAACTGATAATGCAGAAGCACCAACCATTACTCCATCAAATTTACTGAAGAAAAATAAAAGTAAACCGGTAATTGTCATAGCTGATAAACGAACTATAGTTCCATAAGCTACTCTTCTGGTTAAATTATTTCTTATTAAAATTCCCTGGTAAAACCTTCTGTATCCAATAGAGCCGGGCCAGGGGAGGAGTATAACCATTGCTTTATAAGTAAGATCAGCAACTTCAATCGGTAATTCTATTATTTTAATTGCAAAAAAATTAAATACCGGTGGGATTATAAAAACAAGCATTAAAAATGTAACAATAAAATTAGCTGAGTAAACAAAATTTTTTAACTTAAAAAATGATTGTCTGTTTTTTACCAACGCTGTGGATGCACTCATAAACATAATTACAGGTGCTTCTATCATTAGTGCAAATGAAAAAGCGACACCATAAGCAGCAAGGTTAAATTTTGGATCAACCATTCTTGCAATAACTGCTGATAAGAAAGGTCCTTCAATAGACATCATCATCCAGGTTGCCGCAAGAGGCACCCAGAATTTGAATATGGTTTTATATGTTAGATTAGTTTGAGTGATAACTATAAATTTTATTAAAAATGATTGTTCAATTTAATTATTTAAAAGAGATTTGACGAATAGTAGATAAAAAAAAGGGACGTAAAATTTACGTCCCTTTAATTAAAATATTTGGCTAAAGATTTTTAACCTAAATAAGCTTTTAGGTTTTTACTGCGTGAGGCGTGTTTTAATCTTCTTAAAGCTTTTTCTTTAATTTGTCTAACGCGTTCACGTGTCAGATCAAATTTTTCACCGATCTCTTCAAGAGTTGCAGATCTTTCGCCGTTAATTCCAAAATAAAGCATTAATACTTTTGCTTCCTTTTCAGTAAGTGTTGATAAAGCGCCCTCAACTTCTTTCTTCAAGGATTCCTGCATAAGAGAAGTATCTGGTGAAGGATGATGTTTGTTTGGAATTACATCTATCAAACTGTTTTTATCATTGTCACCTGAAAAAGGTGCATCCATAGAAACGTGACGGCCGGAAATTTGAAGAGCATAAGCTACATCTTCAGGTTCCATTTCTAAAATATTAGCAAGCTCACTTGTGGTTGGTTTTCTTTCAAATTCTTGTTCCAGGTCTCTGTATGCTTTACTTATTTTACTTAAAGAACCAACTCTATTAAGCGGAAGCCTGACAATTCTGGATTGATCAGCGATAGCCTGCATAATAGACTGTCTTACCCACCAAACTGCATAAGAAATAAATTTAAATCCTCTAGTTTCATCAAATCTT
>PFGS01000251.1:3593-7542 GCA_002783525.1 Ignavibacteriales bacterium CG12_big_fil_rev_8_21_14_0_65_30_8
AATTCGCTTTTGTTAATTTATCTAATGCTACACGGCTGCCCTTTTTAATTTGAATTGCTAATTCAATTTCTTCCTCAGGGGTTAATAAGTCAACTTTTCCAATCTCCTGCAAATACTGGTCTAAAGATTTACTTTCGCGGTTCGTGAATTGCTTTGTAATTCTCAATTTACACTCCTTTTATTAAAAACCTTAATTATCTTTCAAAATCGTTCATTTTATACATATTTTATACTGGATTTGTTCCTAATCCACTCAAAATTCAATTTCAAAAAAAGATAACAAATATACATAATTTTTATGATAATCTAAAATTATATTGCATTATCTCATTATAATAAAATATAGTTCTAAGTCAAGATTATTGTGATATTTTACTATCTTTTTGCAAAAAAGTACCGTTTTTTACCAATTGTCATCAAAATAGCGATTGTCATATAATTTCTTTACTATTATTAATATATTTTTGATATCTACATAATTAAATAACAAAATTTAGACTAAAGGGGAGATAAAAATATGAGAATTTCAAAACATAGTTTTTTTACCCTTTTTACTGTTATATTATTTTTTCAGGGATGTTCATCCACTATTTATGAAACACAAATTAAAACTGATATTAATGATAGGTATGACACAGAATTTCCTTTCAAAGACAGCTCTCCAATTTTAGAAAAAGTAAGCAATACAATACACAGAATAAGCAGCATTGCTTTTTATGAAGCTTATGCATTTAAAAGAAATTCAAATATAAAACTTCATACCATTGAGGAAGATAATTTAGAAAATACAGCAATTGAAAAAATATTTTATAATAAGACAGGTTCGGGTACTGCAGCAGTTATTTATTCAGGTAATAGAAAATTAGCTTTGTTAACCTGCAGTCATATTGTTGTTTATCCTGATACAATAGTAACATATTGGGCAGACGATAAAGGAATTCTAACAAATAATGTAAAATCAATTTCATTTAAAAAAAATGAAAACATTTACGCAGTTGGTTTACCTGAATTAGGAATGTTAAATATATTGGCTTCTGATACAGAATTAGATCTGGCATTATTAGGAATTACTTTTTCAGTTGATTATCCCGGAAAATTTCCGAAGTTATCAATTCCTATAGGTCATGCTAACCAATTAAAATGGGGAGCTTTTGTTTATATGTTTGGTTATCCAATAAACTACAAGATGGTATCTCGTGCCATTGTAAGTGTACCACAAAATAGAAACAGTCCGGAATTTTTAATCGATGGTGTAGTAAATCGTGGCTTTAGCGGTGGATTAGTTATGGCTGTTAGGAATGGAATACCCAATTTAGAATTAGTTGGAATTATTCGTTCAGTTCCAAAAGATGTACAATATGTTCTTAGACCAGAGCAATTTAAAGATGACAACCAATATGATCCTCTTGTTCCTTATAAAAATAATGTTTATTTGGATACTGATGAAAAGATCAATTACGGAATTACAAAAGTAATTTCAACTGAAACTATTGATAAATTCTTAATTAAATATCAACATAAGTTTTCAGAAGAAGGTTACCTGCCAATAAGATTCTTCGGGAAGAAATAAAATAATATTATTTATATTTGATTATTCTAAATAAATTAATTGTTTTCTATGGATATTATAACACTTACTAGCAAAGAAGATTGGGAATCATTTATATCTTTAAATAAAAATAACGAAAAAATTATTTTTAAATTTAGTTCCATTTGTCCTGTAAGTTTTTTTGTTGAAAAAAAAATTGCATCATGGATAAATGATCTGGATGAAAATCAACAAATAAATATTGCCAAAGTTGATGTAGTCAATTCTAAATCTTTAAGTGAGTTAATTGAAGAACAGACTAATGTAAAACACGAATCTCCTCAGGTAATTTGGCTTGATAAAAATAATGATGTAAAATGGAATGCAAGTCACTACAGTATATCTAAAGGTAAATTAGAAGAGCAATTAACAGGTGAGAAGGTTAATTTTTTAAGAAAGATATTTTAAAATATTTATATTTCTAATTTCACCTGCAACCACTAAAATATCCTTATCATTTATAATATAATTGGGGCTGGGGATAGGTTTAACAACTTCTTTATTTTTAATTTTTATTTTTATTGAGAGAACATCTACTCCGTATTTAGCTCGTATATTTAATTGTTTGATTGATTTACCAATAAATGATTTTGGAGGTGTAATTTCTGAAATTGAATACCCTTCTAAAAAGTGAACTTCAGGTTCATCTTCTTTCATTACAATACTACTGGCTAAATTAGAAGTCAATTCTCTAACTTCAATAGCTTTTAAATATGCATCTTGAATATCTTTTCTCCAAAGCATACCAATTACTTTTTTATCTCTGTTATTATTAACAACCGGAACACCTTCTTGATTCAGTTTGCCTATTTTATCAAGAGCATTTGCGCAAGTATCATCGGGGGTAACAACATCAAATTTAAAATTAACAATATCACTTGCAATCAAAATATTATTAAGTATATCTTTTTCGTATAAATATCCCTTAATATCGTTTAATGATAGCATACCAATAATTTTTCCATTTTGATCAATCACCGGGTATTCAGGATTTCTACTTTTTATTACAGTATTTATAACTTTACTGAAGTTGTCATATGCATCTATAGTATCAAATTTTTTGGAATAAACTTCAGCAACCGGTATTCCTTCAATTAAATTTGTTTCGGTACCTTCTTTAATATTTATATTTCTCAGTAAAAGTTTTAATGTGTATATAGACTCACGAGAAAGTTTAGTTGAAATGATCATACTAATTATACAGGTTATCATCAAAGGAAGAATTATTCTATAATCAGATGTGAGTTCAAATACTATTATTATTGCGGTAATTGGTGCACGTGTAGTTCCGGCTACTAATCCTCCCATTGCAACTAATGCATATGCATTTGCCGGCGCACTTATTCCGGGGAAATAAGTATGGACAATATTACCAAAAAAATATCCTAACATTGCACCCATAAAAAGGGAGGGAGCAAAAATACCACCCGATCCACCTGAACCAAGTGTAATTGAAGTAGCAATAATTTTTGTGAAAATTAAAATTAATGCAAGATACCACAACATTTCACCTTTTAAAGCAATATTAATTGTTTCATATCCAACACCCATAATTTGAGGAAATGCCAAGGCAATGATTCCTAATAATAATCCTCCAACAACTGGCTTAAAATATTCTGGAATTTTAAATTTGTTATCAAAAAAATCTTCTGAAAAGTAAAGTGTTTTTATAAACAGATAAGAGATTATTCCTGTTACTGCACCTAAAATAAAATAGAAAATAATTTCATAGGGTGAAGCAAGTTCATACTTTGGGACTAAAAATGCCACAAAATTACCTTCAAACATTCTTGAGATAACTGTTGCCATAACAGAAGAAATAACTATCGGTGAAAATTGTGCAACGGCGAAATCCATAAGAATAATTTCTACAGCAAAAAGAGCTCCGGCTATAGGTGCATTAAATGCTGCAGCTATTCCTGCTGCAGCTCCACATCCAACCAAGGTTTTTAACCTTTTATTTGGTACTCTAAAAAATTGCCCAACAGTTGAACCAATGCTAGATCCAATCTGAATTATCGGTCCTTCTCTTCCTACTGAACCACCGGTACCAATGGTTATTGCAGAAGCAATTGCTTTTATTATTGCAACTCTTGCCCTAATAAATCCACCTTTTAATAAAATTGCCTGCATTACTTCAGGTACACCATGTCCCTTTGCTTCGGGAGCAAAGAAATAAATTAATGGCCCGACAATTAATCCGCCGATCATAGGGATAATTATAATTAAGTACCAGGGAGTGTCAATAATATTTTGTAATAAATTATTTGGTCCTTCAAAAGATATTGAAGAGATAAGTTTAATCAATGCTCGAATGGCAATACCACCAAAACCACCAAGAATACCTATGATAATTGCAAT
>PFGS01000090.1:0-2107 GCA_002783525.1 Ignavibacteriales bacterium CG12_big_fil_rev_8_21_14_0_65_30_8
TTTTCATATCTTTTTGAACCATTGCAACAAGAGCTCCGTAAATAATTCCGATTACTGCCAGCACAGAAATAAAAGGAGCAAAATAAATTGAAGCTTGTGGGAATAAAGGTAAATTAAATCTAATTAATCCATAAGTTCCCATTTTCAGAAGTACAGCAGCAAGAATTACACTACCTGCAGTCGGTGCTTCTGTGTGCGCATCTGGTAACCAGGTATGTAAAGGAAACAATGGTACCTTGATTGAAAAACTTAAGGCAAATGCCAAAAACATATAAAGCTGAATTGATTGAGGAATCGTCGGTCCAATTTTATATAGTTCTGTTATATCGGTTGAAAAATGTCCCAAAGAATTTGACGCATAAATAGCCAGCCATATTATTGCAACAAGCATTAATAAACTGCCAGCCATTGTATAAATAAAGAATTTAATTGAAGCATAAATTCTTCTTTTGCCTCCCCAAATACCAATAATAAAGTACATTGGAATAAGCATAAGTTCCCAAAAAATATAGAACAAGAAAAGATCTAAAGAGATAAATACACCTATAATTCCTGTTTCCAATAAAAGCATAAAGAAAGTAAATTCTTTTACATTCTTATCAATACTAGACCAACTTGAAATTAATGTTAATGGAGTAATAAATGCAGTTAATAAAATCAGCAGCATTGACATTCCATCAATGCCGACAAAAAAGCTGATGTTTAAATTTGAGATCCAACTTACTTTAAGAAGAAATTGAAAGTCTCCTATATCACTGTTAAAGTTTGAATAAATTATTAATGAAACAATGAATACTAAAACAGAAACTGCTAAGCCAAAATATTTGATCAGACTCTCATTCTTTTTATTAATAAAAAGAAGTAAAACCGAACCTATGATCGGTAGAAATAATAATATTGCAAGTAAATTATTTGATTCCATAAATTTATAAAGTGAAAATTATCCAAAATAGTGCTATCACAATTCCAACAGCCATTATTAAAGCATAAAATTGTGCAATACCGTTTTCAAATTTTCTAATCCTTGTCGAAATTGAATTAACTATTGAAGCAAGACCATTAACAGTTCCGTCAATTAATTTTGCATCTGTTATTTTCCAAAGCACTGATTCTGATAATCTATATATTGGTGTTACAATCAGCCAATCATAAAATTCATCAATAAAATATTTATTCCATAAAATTTTATAAATACCGTTAAATTTATTTTTCATCTTATCAGCAAAAGATGGATTTTTTAAATAGATATTTCTTGCAACCAGAATTCCAGTTACAGCCAAAATAACAGATACTATCATTAATGTAATTTCAGTAGAGTGTGCATAAGTCTGATAGTGTGATAATTTTAGTTCGGAATTTTTAAATATTGGTTCAAGCCAATGTTCAAACTTATTTCCGCCTTCACCTGAGAACAAAGCCGGAATTCCGATAAGCCCGCCAATAACTGACAATACTGCCAAAGCCATTAAAGGAATGGTCATCACTTTTGGAGATTCGTGCGGGTGTTTATCTTTAGCAATTCTTTCTTTACCAAAGAAAGTTAGGTTAACTAATCTGAACATGTAAAAAGCTGTTAACAAAGCAGTAAAAGCACCTAATGCCCAAAACAAAACATTACCATTTGCAAAAGATGACCAGAGTATTTCATCTTTACTAAAGAAACCTGATAGAGGAGGAATACCTGATATTGCCAATGATGCTATTAAAAATGTTATAAATGTATGAGGCATATATTTCTTTAATCCACCGTAAGCCTGAATGTTCTGTTCTTCGTGCATTGCATGAATAATTGAACCTGCACCTAAAAAGAGTAATGCTTTAAAAAATGCGTGTGTCATTAAATGAAAAATTCCGGCAGAAAATGCACCGACACCCAAAGCCAAAAACATATAACCAAGCTGAGAAATTGTTGAGTAAGCTAAAACTTTTTTAATATCGTTTTGAACAAGTCCAATTGTAGCAGCAAATAAAGCAGTTACAACACCAACTACAGCCACTACTGTTAAAATAGCCGGAGCCGAAACAAATATAATTGAACATCTGGCTACCATATAAACACCGGCTGTAACCATTGTTGCTGCATGTATTAGTGCGGACACGGGAGTTG
>PFGS01000090.1:2135-3738 GCA_002783525.1 Ignavibacteriales bacterium CG12_big_fil_rev_8_21_14_0_65_30_8
ATAAAGAGGAATTTGAGCAGATTTTCCAGTCGCACCGATAAATAAAAATAATGCAATAAAAGTAAATGTGGATTCAGGTATTCCGGGTGCATCTGCTCTTGCAAACACTTCTGTAAAATTTAAACTTCCAAAAGTTAAATAGATCAAAAACATCCCGAGTAAAAATCCGAAGTCACCAATTCTATTTACAACAAAAGCTTTCTTTCCCGCTTCAGAAGTTGTACTCTTTTCAAATTTTCTGTCATACCAAAAACCAATTAGAAGATAAGAACAAAGCCCAACTCCTTCCCAGCCTAAGAATAGAAGTACAAAATTATCGGCAAGAATAAGATTCATCATTGCAAAGATGAAGAGATTTAAATATGCAAAAAATCTCCAGAAAGATTTATCACCGTGCATGTAACCAATGGAGTAAACATGAATAATAAATCCAACCCCTGTAACTACTAATGCCATTATTAAAGATAGCTGATCAACCTGATAAGCAATACTTACATTAAGACCACCGGCTTGTATCCATGTAAAAAGTTCAACAATTTGTTTTCTGCTTTCTTCTGGGAGGGATAAAGTTTGGAAGAATGAAATAACAACAATGATAAAAGATAAACCAACAGCCGAGCTTCCAATAATTCCAATTACTTTCTCATTCTTAATTTTAGTACCAAAGATCCCATTAATTAGGAAACCAAGTAAGGGAAGAAAGACAGTTAAGTAAATATATTCAGTCATCATATAACTTTATCAAAATCAATTAATAAATTTTACCATTTAAGAATATTAATCTCATCTATGTTTAGAGTTTTTTTATTTCTAAACATTGCTATGATAATTGCTAATCCAATTGCAGCTTCCGCTGCTGCTACGGTCATAACAAAAAATACAAACAGCTGACCAATTGAATTCCCCAGATAAGAAGAGAAAGCAACCATAGTTAAGTTTGCAGAATTAAGCATAAGTTCAATAGACATAAAAACAACTATAGCATTTCTTCTAATTAGTACACCAATTACACCTATGATAAACATAAATGCACTAAGTATTAAATAATATTCTATTGATAATTCCATAATTAAAATTTTTTCTTTGCCAAAACTAATGCACCAATTGTTGCAGCCAATAATAAAAATCCAGCAGCTTCAAAAGGTAGTATATAATTAGTATAAAGTTGTTTTCCTATTTCTTCTATGGTACCTGCTTTAATGCTTGCTTCAACACTCGCATTAACAGGATTATGTGCGCTGCTAAAAAATATTAGATAGACAAGTTGAAAGAAAATTACAGCACCAATTATTACAGCAAATATTTTTATTGAGGGATTCGCTTCTAAAAATTTCTTCTCATTCTCCGGTCTTAATAGCATTATTACAAAAAGGAATAGCACCATTATTGCACCGGCATAAACTATAACCTGAACAACAGCAATGAATTGTGCATTTAATGTGATATAAATACCTGCTAAACCGGCAAAATTAAGTACTAAAAATAATGCACTAACAACTACATCTTTTCTGGTTATCATTAATACAGATGAAGCTGCAGAAATTAAACCAAATAAAATAAATAATATAAATTGTAGTGACATAAGTATCTTTCCCCTACTATG
>PFGS01000090.1:3795-5182 GCA_002783525.1 Ignavibacteriales bacterium CG12_big_fil_rev_8_21_14_0_65_30_8
CACATATCCAACTTACAGTTCTTTCAAGTCCAAGTCCAAATCCTGAATGTGGTACAGAACCGTATCTTCTTAAATCTAAATACCACTCAAAAAATTGTTGCGGTAAATTATGTTCTTTTATTCTTTCAATCAATAACTCTAAACTATCTTCTCTCTGGCTACCACCAATTATTTCTCCGTAACCTTCAGGTGCAAGTACATCAAGTGCTAAAGCTAATTTTGAATTTTCAGGATCTCTTTTCATATAAAATGCTTTTACTGCTGCAGGATAGCGATGAACCATAACCGGTCTGTCAAATTGATTTGAGATTATAGTTTCATCTGCTCCGCCAAAGTCATTGCCCCACTCAAAATCAACACCGTTATCTTTTAAAATTTGGACTGCTTCGTCATATGAAATTCTTGGTAATGGTGCTTTTATATTTTTTAAAAATGAAGTATCTCTTTCCAAAGTTTTTAATTCAGTTTTACAATCTTTTAAAACAGTCTGAACAACATATTCTAAAAACTGTTCAGCTAATGCCATGTTATCATCTAAATCAGCAAAAGCTACTTCAGGTTCAACCATCCAAAATTCTGTTAAATGTCTTCTTGTTTTTGATTTTTCTGCACGAAATGTTGGGCCAAAATTATAAACCTTACCCAAAGCCATTGCATTTGCTTCAGCATAAAGTTGACCTGATTGTGTTAAATATGCCTGACCTAAATCAAAATAATCTGTTGCAAAAAGTGTGGAAGTTCCCTCGCAAGCTGCGGGAGTTAAAATTGGTGTATCAACTAATGTAAAGCCATTGTTATCAAAAAAATC
The DNA here is from genome assembly GCA_002783525.1 of Ignavibacteriales bacterium CG12_big_fil_rev_8_21_14_0_65_30_8. Taxonomy (GTDB): domain Bacteria; phylum Bacteroidota; class Ignavibacteria; order Ignavibacteriales; family Ignavibacteriaceae. The sequence goes on from PFGS01000090.1 coordinate 4,604, forward strand.
TCTAATAGCTTTTACAATTCTGGCTCTTACTTTTAAGATTGCTGTTTGCTTGCTGGAACGAAGCCAAAGATGACGGTGATCCATTAAAAATTCGATTCCGTGGTCTTTTGGTGTTATTGGGTAGTCAATTGATTCGCCTATAATTTTAAGATCGATCCCATCTAATTCATAACCACCGGGTGAGCGAGGTTCTTCTTTTACTTTCCCCCTTATTTCAATAGATGACTCTTGTCCTATTTTATCAGCATTTTCAAAAATTTCTTCTGATACATTTCCTTTAAAGAAAATACATTGAACAATCCCCGAACCATCTCGAAGCAATAAAAATTTTAATTTTCCACTTGATCTTTTGTTGTAAAGCCAGCCGCTTACAGTGACTTCCTTACCAACGTAATCTGATAAATCCTTAACTAAAATTTTCTGCATTTAGGAGTATTAATTATTAAAAATCGATTAGTTAATATAAAGAGAGGTAAAAATAAAAGCAAAGAATAGAAGTCTGTGAGGAAATATTGGACATTTAAATTCTATAAATTATTTATAAATTTATATAATAGAATTTTACCATCGATTCTTAAA
>PFGS01000090.1:5328-19016 GCA_002783525.1 Ignavibacteriales bacterium CG12_big_fil_rev_8_21_14_0_65_30_8
AAATATTCCTTCTTATTTTCTTTTTCTTTGGTTCAACAACCAGTCTGCCAATTTCCATTAATTTATGTAAAATGATGGAGGAAGCTAGCAAGAATAGTTGTAAAATGAATATGTCTGAAAAGATGAATAGTATTCATTGCCAAATGAAAAGTGCAATCGAAAAAAATAATACTCAAAATATTAAGCTCCCTAATTGTTGCTGTTCAATAACAAAAAGTGTTAATATAAAAGACGATTTTGTACTAACCCAGAGTATTACTTCAAAAGATCTTAAAACTAAAATTTTATCAAAAGTATTTCTCACTATTAATAGTGACATACAAATATCAAAGCTTTATCAAACAAATAAGGCTCCACCCAAAACTGTAAACAACAAAATTTTCCTCACATTTTCACTCTTACTAATTTAGACCTTACCTATTTAATTGATCTTAATTATCTTTAATTGAGAATTATCATTTAACATTAATGTTCAGCGTTAAAATCAATTATCTGTCCGAACATTAATTATGCTTTAGATATTAATTAATATTTAATTATTAAATAGGTAAAATAATGACAAGAAAATGTTTTTATGTTTTAACAATTTTAATCTTTTCAATTTCCAACATAGCTTTTCCGCAAGGTGATGATCTAGAATCTCTAATCAGCAGATCCATCAAGCTAAGTCCCAAGATCAAAATGCTGAAAGCGAAAAGGAATGTTGCATATAATAGAATAACTCAAAACTCTAATTTGCCGGATCCAATGCTTACACTTGCATTGGCAAATCTTCCCACAAACACTTTTGCATTTAATCAGGATCCAATGACAGGTAAAGTTATAGGTCTTACGCAAACTTTCCCATTCCCCGGAAAGTTGTCTGCAATAGAGAATGAATCAGCAATTGATACTCTAATTATTGATCAGGAAATAAATGATGAAGTAAATAAAATTACACAGTCAGTTACAAAAAGCTATTATGATTTAAATTATTTCCGTCGTGCAATATATTATGCCAAAGAATCAAAAAAACTTCTGAAAGAAATTGAAAATGTAGTAAGTGTAAAATATAAAGTTTCAACCGCAACACAACAAAATGTAATAAAAGTTCAATTAGAGCAAACAAAAATATTAAATAAAATAGAAGAACTAAAAAGCAGAGAGAAGTCTGCTTTATCAGTTTTAAATTCGTATTTATTACAAGATGCAAACTCTTATATCCAAACAGAACAGATAGAAAAAGTAAATACTATAACAGTTACATCACAAGAGTTAAATAAACTTGCACAAATAAACAGACCATTTTTAAAAGGTATAAAACTTTCAGAAGAAAAAGCAAGGTTAAAGCAAACAGTAGCACAAAAAGATTTTTATCCGAATTTCACTTTAGGTTTTCTTTATTCATTCAGAGATAGAATTGCTTCCACAGGAACCGACTTAAATAATCTTGTAACATTTTCTTTAGGAATTTCTCTACCTATAAATTATGGAGGAAAAGTTACCTCAAAAGTAGAAGAAGCGGTTTCACTTCAAAACTTATACGAAGAACAATATTCATCTGCAATGCAATTTCTTTCAGGCAGATTTGGATCTGACATAGCAGAATTAAAATCTATTGAAGAAAGGATCAATCTTTTTGAATATGGTCTATTACCACAAGCTCAACAAAACTTGAAATCAGCTTTAGCTAGTTATCAAGTAAATGAAGTTGATTTTATTAATGTAATTGATGCACAGGATCAGCTTTTTCAAATTGAAACAAATTTATACAGGTTAAAAACAAGTTATCTAAAACAAATAGCTGACTTGGAATTTTTAACAGGAACAAGCCTGTCTGCTAGCAGATAGAATTAACAAAATAATTAATGGAGAAATGATTGTGAAAAAGAGAGATTTAATTTTTGTTGTTATAGGATTGATTATCGGAATAGCAATATTCTTATTATTCTTTAATAACAGTAACAGTGTTGTAATTCAAAAAGACACCGTTAAAAATGATTCACCAAAAGATAAGAAAATACTTTATTGGAAAGCTCCAATGAATCCAAATGAAATATATGATAAACCCGGAAAATCAAATATGGGGATGTATTTAGTACCCGTCTATGAAGATGAACTTGGTTCTGAAGGTATCGTAAAAATTGACGGCCAGATTCAACAGAATATGAATATTAAAACTGAAGTTGTGAAAAAGGGAGAATTAAGTTCATCAATTGTTACCAACGGTATTTTACAAACAGATGAAAGAAAAGAATTTATAATAAATACAAAAGTTGGCGGCTGGGTTGAGAATTTATATGTCAATTATACAGGGCAGGAAGTTAAAAAAGGTCAGAAGTTAATTGATATTTACTCTCCAAATTTAGTTGCTGCACAACAAGAATTTTTAACTGCAATTTCATACAGTGAAAATGTGAAAAATAATCCTAATAAAAATATATCATCAACAGGAAATGACCTTATAGAAAACAGCATAAGAAAACTTGAACTACTGGATATTACAAAAGAACAAATTGAAAAGCTAAAAGTGACTAAACAAATTCAAAAATATATTACTCTTTATGCTCCTTTTAATGGAACAGTAATTAGTAAAGAAGTAATTGAAGGACAAAAAATTAATCCAGGTTCTACTTTATTAAAAATTGCTGACTTAAAAAACCTTTGGCTTATTGCTGATGTTTATGAATATGAATTATCAAAGGTAAAAATAGGAGCAGATACTGAAATAAAATTTAATTTCCTTCCGGGTAAAATATTTAATAGAAAAATAACTTTTATTTATCCCACATTAAACCCTAAAACAAGAACGGCTAAAATAAGAATTGATATCCCAAATTATAAAAACGAATTGAAGCCTTCTATGTTTGCAACGATAGTAATTAAAGGTCAAGATATTGGCACTTATCCTCTTGCCCCTGAACAAGCAATAATAAGAAGCGGACAAAAAAATGTAATTGTTTTAGCTCTTGGAGAAGGAAAGTTCAAACCTGTTGAAGTTAAACTTGGGTCTTATTCAAACGGATATTATCAAGTTCTATCTGGAATAGATGAAGGAGCAAATATAGTCACTTCATCACAGTTCTTAATTGATTCTGAAAGTAATTTAAAAGCAGCTCTAAATCAATACAAGCAAACAAAGGACAACAATAATAATCCCGAAATAGATGAAAAAGATACTACAAAAACTGAAAGCGAGTTGATCAGAAAAGGAATTATAGATGTAGAAGCTATAGACAAAAATAAAGACGGTAAATTATTTCAGGATGTTATGGATTGGAATGTTCTCTCTGATAGACCTGGTATTTGTCCATTATGTGGAATGACATTAAAAGAATTTACGATCAACGAAATTAAAGATAATTTAACTAAAAACGGATATAAGTTTAAATGATCTCAGCTTGCTCTACTTACTCTGCGGTGTTTTTTTCACCACAGAGCACACAGAGGCCACTGAGAAAAATTTGGAGTAAAAAATGATAACAAGTTCTCAAAATAAAGACGGATTAATTGCAAAAACTATTGAATGGTCAATTAATAATAAAATATTTGTGATTATTATGACTGTAGCTTTACTGCTCGGAGGAATATGGGCAATAAAAAATACTGCAGTTGATGCTATACCTGATTTAAGCGATGTTCAGGTAATAATTTTTACAGAATATCCCGGACAAGGACCTCAAATAATTGAAGATCAAGTAACTTATCCTCTAACAACAAAAATGTTATCTGTCCCTTATGCTATATATGTTAGAGGATATTCATTCTTTGGCTTTTCTATGGTATATATAATATTTGAAGATGGAACTGATATTTACTGGGCCCGAAGTCGTGTCTTGGAATATTTAAGTTCAATGCAGAAAGAATTACCTGCATCTGTTACTCCCCAATTAGGACCGGATGCAACAGGCTTAGGCTGGGTTTATCAATATGTACTACAATCAGATAAAAGAGACTTGCAGGAATTACGCTCAATTCAAGATTGGTTTTTAAGATATGAGTTAACTGCAATACCAGGTGTATCTGAAGTAGCCAGTATTGGCGGATATGTAAAACAATACCAGGTAAATGTTGATCCTATAAAACTTGCCTCATATGACATTTCATTAGAGAAAATAAAGACAGCTATTAAAATGAGTAATAATGATGTCGGTGGCAGATTAATGGAGATGGGTGAAACTGAATTTATGGTAAGAGGTTTGGGTTATATTAAAAATATTGACGACTTAAAACAGATTACAATCGGTACTGATAAAAATTCAGGTATTCCAGTTTACTTAAAAGATGTAGCTAATATTGATATCGGTCCTGAATTAAGAAGAGGAATTGCAGATTGGAACGGTGAAGGTGAAACTGTTGGTGGAATAATAATTCAAAGATTTGGTGAAAATGGTTTGGTAGTAATTGAAAGAGTTAAGAAAAGACTTGAAGAATTAAAAACCTCATTACCTGAAGATGTAAATATAATTCCTGCTTATGACAGATCTACACTTATAAACAATGCTGTAAATAATTTAAGTGATAAATTATTAGAAGAAAGTATTATAGTAGCCCTAGTAATAATTGGATTTTTATTACACTTTAGAAGTTCCCTTGTAGCAATAATATCTCTACCTTTAGCAGTTTTAGCAGCATTGTTAGTTATGCATATACAAGGTATTAATGCAAATATTATGTCACTTGGTGGAATAGCTATTGCAATTGGAGCTATGGTTGATGCTGCAATAATAATGGTGGAGAATTCACACTCCCACATTCTCCATAATCAACTTCAACCAAAGGAAAAACAAAGACCACATTGGGCTATAATATTAGAATCTTCTAAAGAAGTTGGTCCTTCAATATTCTTTTCACTGCTTGTAATTGTTGTTTCTTTCTTACCGGTTTTTTCTTTAGAACAACAAGAGGGCAGACTTTTCAAGCCTCTTGCATATACTAAAACATATTCAATGGCTGCAGGTGCAATACTGGCTATAACTATAATACCTGTATTGATGGGATATTTTATAAGAGGAAAAATGAAAAAAGAAGATGAAAACCCTATTACAAAATTCCTAATGAAAATTTACCACCCTGTTGTTGATTTTGTAATGAACAAAAGATGGTGGGTAATAATTATTTCTGCGGTGATAGTAATAGCTACAATATTACCATATAATAAACTTGGTTCAGAATTTATGCCTCCGTTATATGAAGGTGATCTTTTATATATGCCGACAACTTTACCGGGAATATCAATTACAAAAGCAAAAGAACTTATACAGCAGACAGATAAAATAATTAAAACATTCCCCGAAGTTAAAAGTGTTTTCGGGAAAATAGGAAGAGCTAATACTCCTACAGATCCAGCTCCATTATCGATGGTTGAAACTACTATCCAACTAAAACCCCAAGATGAATGGCCCGAGGGAATGACTGTTGATAAATTAATAAATAAAATGGATGCTGCTATAAAAATACCGGGACTTACAAATGCATGGACAATGCCTATTAAAACTAGAATTGACATGCTTTCTACTGGTATAAAAACTCCGGTAGGTATTAAAATTGGAGGTCCTGACCTTAAAGTACTTGAAAAAATTGGAAAAGAAATAGAAAAAGTTACACGCGATATACCCGGAACACGATCTGTTTATGCCGAGCGAGCTGCGGGCGGCAATTATGTTGATTTTGATATTGATAGAAATTCTATTGCTCGTTACGGTTTATCAATAGGTGATGTACAGAATGTTTTTATGTCTGCTATTGGAGGAATGAATATTACTAAAACTGTTGAAGGACTCGAAAGGTATCCGGTTAATTTAAGATACCAAAGAGACTACAGAGAAAATATTGAAGCATTAAAAAGAGTATTAGTTCCTTTAAAAGGTGGAGGAAATATACCGTTAGAACAATTAGGTACTATTTCAATTAAGAAAGGACCTCCGGTTATTAAATCTGAAAATGCCAGACCTAATGCATGGGTATACATTGATATTGAAGATATTGATGTTGGTACTTATGTAGAAAAAGCACAAAAAGTAGTAAGTGAAAAAATTAAATTGCCACAGGGTTATTCACTAATCTGGAGTGGTCAATATGAATATATGCAAAGAGCAGCTAAAAAATTAGCTCTTGTTATTCCACTAACATTGCTTCTAGTAATTCTCTTATTATACTTTAATACAAAATCATTTGTTAAAACAGGAATAATATTATTAGCTCTTCCCTTTTCAATGGTTGGAGCAATTTGGTTCCTTTATTTTTCAGGATACCATATGAGTGTTGCTGTCTGGGTAGGTATAATTGCACTATTAGGTGTTAGTGCAGAAACAGGAGTAGTTATGCTACTGTATTTAGACATTGCATATGAAAATTGGAAAAAAAGAGGGACTTTGAAATCATTTAAAGATTTAAGAAATTCTATCTTTGAAGGTGCCGTAAAAAGAATCCGCCCCAAGATGATGACAGTTACAGTTTTATTCTTAGGATTATTACCAATACTAATTGGTCATGGTACAGGTGCTGATGTTATGAAAAGAATTGCCGCACCTATGGTCGGAGGAATATTCACAAGTTTAATAATGGAATTAACAATTTTCCCGGCCATTTTCTATATTGTTAAAATGAGAGAAATGAAAAGGAATAATATTTTAAGTGAAACTATATAGTGGAGCATAAAAATGAAAAAAATAATAGCATATATAAGAAAAGAAAAAGCTGATATTACAATAGAGAAACTGGAAGCAGCCGGTGTTAATGGTATGACAATAATAGATGCCAATGCTCTTGCAAAATGGGCTGACAAAAAATATTTCAGCTACTCTATTGAATATGTAGAAAAATACAGCAGAGTCATAAAACTAGAACTTGTTTGTAACAATGAAGACAGTGATATGCTGGTAAATTTAATATCAAAATATGCGCATACCGGGCAGAGTGGAGACGGATGGGCTTTTGTCTCTACAATTGATAAGGCTGTTAGAATCAAAACCGGTTTAGTGAATGATTACGAAAATCTATAATTAATTTAATTAATAATTAAAACAAAAGGTGATACTATGAAAAACAAAATCTTTAACTCAAGTTCTATAATTGCATTAGCAATATTTATACTAACAAGTATATCGTTTGCTCAAATCAACGATGATCCAAATAAAAAAATGAAAGATCATAAACGTATGGATCATAAATCAATTATGGATTCCTGTAAAATGATGATAGATAAAACTACCATGCCGGATTCTTGTAAAATGGATATGGACTCTTGTAAAATGATGATGAATAAAACTGAGCATAAAAAAATGATGAAGAAACATATGATGATGGATTCAAACAAAACAATGATGAAAGATTCAGAACATAAAATGATGATGAAGAATATGAAAGACAAGATGATAATGAAAAACAAAAACTCAGTTGTAAGGGAAGGTGTTATTGATTTAGTATCAATAGATGAAAATAATGATGGGAAAGCATTTCAAGATCAAATGGATTGGAATGTTATCTCTGACAAACCAGACTCTTGCCCTTTATGCGGAATGAAACTGAAGGAAGTAACACTTGAAAAAGCGAAAGAAAATTTGTTGAAAAACGGTTTCGATGTAAAATAATTATTAAATCTTTTATTTAAGCCTGATATTATTTCAGGCTTAAATAATTTAAAAAGGATCAATATGAAAAAGACATTTCTTTATTTCATCTTAATATGTATTCTATTTACAGGAATAAATTATGGGCACGGTGATAAAAAACATAAAAAAGGACAGGATACCGTAACGGTTGTTAACGGAGACACTATTGCTGTTAACGGAGTTATGATTATCGACTCACTCACAATGGGAAAAGAAATAATTGAACCAGAGGAAATAAAAAATACGGATGAGTTTGAATTTTCAATTACTGATGCAGCCTTTGAACACATACACAATAAAATTATTCACTTCCCAATTGCACTTACTTTTTTATTATTGATATTTATGATACTCGGGTATAAAGTTGAAATCTGTTACAGAGCATCAAAAATAATTGTAATACTGGGCTTATTATTTTCTATTGCTGCTGCTGTTGCGGGCTTATTGCAAGCAACTGCATTTGAAGGTAATAATGTATATAGCTTATTAGAATTACACCGCAATCTTGGATTTGTAAGTATTATTATCTGGGGATTATTGACTTGGGTAATATTAAAAAGAAAATCTTGGTCAATTCAATTTAGCATTGTTTTAACCTTAACAATATTAATTAGCTTCATAGGACTATTGGGTGGAATAATTGCACAATAAAAAACAGAAAATAAAATAACTAGGAGTACAAGTGGATCACAATCATAAAATGAAAAGGAGAATGAATCACCAACATAATACTCACACTAAACATAGTGGGCATAGTGGTGGACATCACAATCATCATGACCATATGATTTCTGATTTTAGAAAGAGATTTTGGATATCTCTGATATTAACAGTCCCTATTCTTTTACTTTCCCCTATGATTCAAAGACTTATAAATTTAGAAAACATTTTAAGTTTTAAAGGTTCAGAATACTTACTGTTTTTCTTTTCTTCAGTAGTTTTTTTTCACGGAGGTTATCCATTCTTAAAAGGAATGATTGACGAACTAAAGAAATTAAAACCCGGTATGATGACGCTGATAGCCATTGCAGTATCGGTGGCATATTTTTACAGCAGCGCTGTAGTATTTGGGTTAGGCGGAAAAATTTTCTTTTGGGAACTTGCTACTCTAATTGATATTATGCTTGTAGGTCACTGGATTGAAATGAAATCCGTGATGGGGGCTTCAAAGGCATTGGAAACACTTGCTAAACTTATGCCTTCGGATGCTCATAAAATGTTGGATAATGGAACGGTTGTTGATGTTCCTTTAAACGAATTAAAATCCGAAGATAAAATATTACTTAAACCCGGTGAAAAAATACCTGCCGACGGTTTGGTTATAAAAGGTCAATCTTCCGTAAATGAAGCAATGCTAACAGGTGAGTCTAAACCCGTAATGAAAAAGGTTGACGACAACGTAATCGGAGGTGCGGTTAACGGAGAGGGTTCACTCGAAGTATTAGTTAAAAAAACGGGTAAGGATTCTTTCTTATCTCAAGTAATAGAACTTGTAAAAGAAGCACAGGAAAGTAAATCAAAAACGCAGGACCTTGCAAACCATGCCGCTTTCTGGTTAACAATACTAGCAATTACAGGGGGTGTTGTAACATTATCTTATTGGATAATCTTTGGTCACCAGACATTTGCATTTGCACTTGAAAGAATGGTAACCGTAATGGTTATCACTTGCCCACATGCATTAGGATTAGCAGTCCCTTTGGTTGTTGCAGTTTCAACTTCAATTTCAGCTTCAAATGGTCTTTTAATAAGAAACAGAACTGCATTTGAAGTTGCACGAAATATTAACGCTATAATTTTTGATAAAACCGGAACTTTAACAAAAGGTGAATTTGGTATAACCGATATTATAAGTTTCGATAATCATTTAAGTGATAAAGAAATTGTAAAATATTCTGCTTCAGTTGAAATGCACAGTGAACATCCTATTGCTCAAGGAATTGTAAAATCAGCAGAAACAACTTTTGAAGTAAGTAACTTCAAAGCTATACCGGGTAAAGGAGCAACAGGTACTGTTGATAACAAAACAGTTATGGTTGTAAGCCCGGGCTATCTAAGAGATAATAACATAGATATTGATGATGCAAGAATTGAAGAATTCCACGGTCAAGGTAAAACGGTAGTCTTTTTGCTGATTAATGATAAGTTGAAAGGTGCAATAGCACTAGCGGACATAGTTCGCGAAGAATCAAAAGAAGCTATCTCTAAATTCAAAGAACTCGGGATCAAAACAATAATGTTAACCGGGGACAATCAAAAAGTAGCAAAATGGGTAGCAGAAGAATTGGGCTTAGATGATTATTTTGCCGAAGTACTGCCTCATCAAAAATCAGAAAAAGTAAAAGAAATACAAAGTAAAGGATTTATAGTTGCAATGACTGGAGATGGGGTAAACGATGCCCCAGCATTAGCCCAAGCAAATGTAGGCATAGCAATTGGTGCAGGTACAGATGTAGCAGTTGAAACTGCAGATATAGTGCTGGTTAAAAGTAATCCATTAGATGTACTTGCAATTATAAAATTAGCAAAAGCTACATATAAAAAGATGATTCAAAACTTAGTCTGGGCAACAGGTTACAACGCTTTTGCTATCCCTCTTGCTGCAGGTGTTTTGATTAATATGGGGATTCTTTTAAGCCCAGCTGCAGGCGCTGCACTTATGTCGCTTAGTACAGTTATAGTAGCTATCAATGCAAAATTATTAAAAATTTAAAATGCAAATTATATTTTTAGTATTTTTTAAAATAAATAAAAATTGTATTTATTTGAATTGATACAAAATTGTAATAAATAATTATTTTATTTGAGATATAAAAAATGAAAATATTCTTAATAATTATTCTTATTGTTTTGATTATTGGTTTATTAATCAGAAAATATAGAAATGCTCTAAAAAATAAAGATTGTTGCAGATAATATGAATTTATTTAAAAATAATCATTATATTTTGGAGAAATCGTAATAAAAAAAATATAAAGAATTTAATTTATTTCTTGCCCTGTTTGATAAGTTTTATTATGTTATCCAATGTTGATTAAGAATTTTAGAAAGACTATTTTTTGAACGCTGAAAAAATTAAGTATCTATCTAACTTTTATTTAAAAATAATATTGAAAAATTGATACAATATCTTTACAACAAATTTCATCTCTCAACCCGAGAGAATTTCCTAAATAACCAAGGATACTACCTCATATTATTTATGAGTGAGTTTTTAATTAATTGTTTTATCCATAATAAATAAGGAGTCATATAATATGGCTAAACTATACAAATTCCTCGTTATTATGCTGATGTTAGCAACCACTACACTTTATGCTCAAAACTATAGTGTATCTGGTACAGTAACTGACGCACAATCAGGGGATAAGTTAATAGGGGCAAATGTTATCCTATTGGGTACAAGCCTCGGTGCTGCTACCGATGCAGATGGTAATTTTTCTATTTCTGCTCCATCTGGAATGTATACATTAAGATGCAGCTATGTAGGTTACGCTACTCAAGAAGTGGAAGTCGATCTATCAAACAATGTGGAGGTTAACTTCGATCTTACAGTTACAGAATTTACACTTTCTGTAAATGTAATTGCTGACAGAGCAAAAGATCGTGAAACTCCTGTTGCTTTCAGTGATGTTACCAAAAAGGATATGGAACTTATGTTAGGTTCTCAAGATATCCCAATGGTAATGAACACTACTCCTAGTGTCTATGCAACAATGCAGGGCGGTGGTGCTGGTGATGCTCGTATAAATGTTAGAGGATTTAACCAAAGAAACACAGCTATTATGATAAATGGTGTACCTGTAAATGACATGGAAAACGGCTGGGTTTATTGGTCAAACTGGGATGGTGTTGGTGATGCTACTTCTTCAATCCAAATGCAGAGAGGATTAAGTGCAGTTAACCTTGCTACTCCTTCAATCGGTGGTACAATGAATATAATCACCGATCCAACAGCTCAAAAATACGGTATCAATTTCAAACAAGAATTCGGAAGTGATGCATTCCTAAAATCAACTCTAAGCTTCAACTCTGGATTATTGAATAATAAATTTGCTATCAGTGGTACAATTGTAAAAAAAACCGGTGATGGTACAATACTTAAAACCTGGACTGATGCCTGGGCTTATTATTTTGGTGCTACATACAATATCAATGCAAAAAACAGAATTGAATTATATGCTTTAGGAGCACCTCAAAGACACGGACAAAATCTTTACAAACAAAATATTGCTGCTTACAGTCATGATTATGCAAAAGGATTATCTGACTACAATCAAGACGGTTTATCTGCAATTAAAGAATCTAAAGACGGTAGATTGTATAATGAAAACTGGAATACTGTAAGTTCAACTTATTCGGGAAAACAATATTTTAATGGTGGAACTCACGACAGATATGATAGTGGTTTCTTACCTGAGAGAGAAAATTATTTCCATAAACCAATTGTAAACTTTAACTGGTATTCACAATTCTCAAATAAAGTCAGCTTGTATACAACAGCTTACTGGTCAGGCGGTAAAGGTGGCGGTACTGGAACATACGGTGACTTTTTATGGGATTACAGTTCACAACCAACTAGAATTGCTGACTATGACGGAAATATTGCTATAAACCGTGGTGTACTTGACAGAAAAGGTAAAGCAAAAGTAGCCGGTGAAGCTAGAGGAATTTTAAGAAACAGTGTTAACAACCAATGGACTATAGGTGCTATTTCTAAAGCATTTGTTAATGTTTCTAAAACCTTCAAAATGTCTTTTGGAATTGACTGGAGAAAAGCTGAAATAGATCACTTTAGAGAAGTAAGAGATCTTTTAGGTGCAGATTATTTCGTTTCAAAATCTAATGATTTTGATACAACACCTGCAAGTCAACAAAAAAAATTAGGTGGAAAAATTGCCTATTTTAACACTAATACTGTTAACTGGTTAGGTTTTTATGGACAAGGTGAATATACTAAAAACCAATGGACCGTATATGCAACTTACGGCTGGTCAACAATTAAATATGACTTTACCGATCACTTTAAGAACATTGGTGGCAAAGAACAATTTGTTGAATCTGATAATATAAACGGTTATCAATTAAAAGGCGGTATAAGCTACCGTGCTACAAATAATGTTAACCTTTATGCTAATGTTGGTTCAGTTCGTAAAGTGCCGATTTTTGATAATGTAATTGATGACGGTACCGGAGCTCTTGCTTCTGATCCTGCAAATGAAAAATTCACATCTTTCGAATTTGGATTGAATTTAAGATCTAGTGATGGAAGAGTAACCGGTAAATTCAATTATTATTATACAAAATGGGATGACCGTTCTTTTACAAAATTTGTACAAAATGCTGATGGTTCAGACGGTCTTCTTTTCTTAAACGGTGTTAATCAAAAAAACTCAGGTTTTGAATTTGAAGGAGCTTGGCAGCCAAACCGCTATTTCAGAATGGATGCAGCTGCTTCAATTGGTAGCTGGAGTTTAACTAATGATCCTAGTGGTGTTTATACTGATTACTCAACTGGAACTGCTGTACAAAAAACATACAACTTATTCCTAGACGGAATAAAAGTTGGTGATGCTCCTCAAACACAATTTGCATTAGCAGGTTCTTTCTATCCAGTTAGCGGTATGACTGCTCAGGTTATTTATAAATACTATGCTGAATATTATTCAGATTGGGATCCACTATCCAGATCTAACCCTGCTGACAGAGGTCAAAGCTGGCAAATACCTAGCTATGGTTTAGTTGATTTCCACTTCAGCTATAACTTACCATTAAATCTTAAAAATGTAGGCGTACAATTATTTGCTCATGTCTTCAACGTATTTGATAAATTATATGTATCAGATGCGGTTGATAACAGTTCATTTAATGCTTATAAAGGTGATGGTAAAAATCACAAAGCAGATGACGCTGAAGTATTTATGGGCTTACCAAGAATATTTAATTTAGGTGTTCGTATAAGTCTGTAAATCTAAATATTATTTAGATTTGTTTAAGGAGAACCTGAAATGGTTCTCCTTTTTTTTTGTTTAAATCAAAATGTCATTTCGAACGCAAAAAGAAATCTTTTAATGATTAGAAACAGAAAAGATATCT
>PFGS01000090.1:19035-19143 GCA_002783525.1 Ignavibacteriales bacterium CG12_big_fil_rev_8_21_14_0_65_30_8
ATGACAATAAGTAATAATCTTTCATCTTGATCCCGACAAGTCGGAAGAGAAATCTTTCATTAAATCTAAATAGAAAAGATTTTTCAGTCGAAAATTTGCCGGCAGAAG
>PFGS01000008.1 GCA_002783525.1 Ignavibacteriales bacterium CG12_big_fil_rev_8_21_14_0_65_30_8
TTTTTAATTAAGAGATTGTTATCAGTAGAAACTTTTACATTAAAAGAAAGTTCTTTTGCTGCATAAACTAATTCTTCAATATTTGCAGATCTTTCATAATTAATTTTTGTTAAATAAATATTTTCAAATTCTTTTCTTAATGTTTTTAACATAGATTTATAATCTTTATCATTTAAAGAGCTATACAGTAAATATTTTTTTTTATATTTTTTTGAGTGCCTGCTAAATTCAGATAAAAATTTAGTGATACCATCCGGATTATGAGCTGAATCGAAAATAATATCAGGCTTTTTATTATAGAACTCATATCTACCGGATAATGATGTATTTTGAACAACATTAGCTAATCCAGATTCAATTAGTTTTGTACCGTAATTAATTACTATGCTCATAACTGTAAGTGAAGCTAAAGCTGCATTTTGTTTTTGATAAATTCCGGGTAAAGGAAGTTCTTTAATCGCCAATCTGTTATTATCAAAATTAATGAGTATGTTTCTCTTTTTATTGGAAATATAATTTTCAATTTGAATACACTTTGTATTTATTGAACTACATTTTGATGTTATTACTTTTGTTGCTTGTACAGGTAATAATCCTATTAAAACTTTACTCTCAGGTTTTATAATGCCTGCTTTCTCTGCTGCAATTTTTTCTATTGTATCGCCTAAAATTTTTGTGTGCTCTAAACTTATTGATGTTATTACAGAGCATAACGGATTAAGTACATTTGTTGCATCTAATCTTCCACCAAGGCCGGTTTCAATAACAGCATAATCAACTTTTTGATCCCTAAAGTAGCAGAAAGCCATTGCCGTTGTTACTTCAAAAAAGGTGACTTGATTTTCTTCTATATATTCAAAATGTTTTGAAATAAAATCAACAATATATTCATCTTCAATTTCATTCCCGTTTATATTTATTCTTTCGTTAAATTTTACAAAATGAGGTGAAGTGTATAATCCGACTTTAAACTTATGTTCTTGTAAAATACTTGAAATAAATGCAGAAGTACTTCCCTTTCCATTTGAACCTGCAATATGGATTGTTTTTAAATCATTTTGAGGATCATTCAAAATCTTTAAAAATTTTGTAATGTTTTCTAAACCTAATTTAACACCAAAGTTGTGTAGTGAGAATAGTTTGTCTAATGAATCTTTAATATTCATTTTAATCTAACTGATAAGACCCCGTTAAAGAACTTATATTATCAATTTTGTTCTCTTTGCAATAATCCATTAAACCATTTAATATTTTTAACGAAGCAGTTGGATCAATAAAATTTACTGTACCCAGTTGAACAGCCGAAGATCCGGCAATTAAAAACTCAACAGCATCCTGCCAATTCATAATTCCGCCAATACCAATTATTGGAATTTTTACTTTTTGATGAATCTCAAAAACTTTAGCCAGTGCAATTGGTTTAATTGCGGGACCTGATAAACCACCTGTAATATTTTTAAGCTTTGGTTTTTTATTTTTTATATTAAAAGCTGTTCCAATAATTGTATTTATAGCTGAGACAGCATCTGCTCCTTCCTTTTTAGCAACCTGAGCAAAATCTGAGATATTAGAAACATTTGGTGAGAGTTTTATAATTATAGGCTTTTTAGTTACAGCTCTTATTTTTTCTGTAATTTTACAAACCATTTTTTCATTATTACCAAATTGCAAACCACCTTCTTTTACGTTTGGACAAGATATATTTATTTCAAAAGCGTGTATTCCTTCTTCCTCATTTAATATTTTTACGCACTCAACATATTCTTCAATTGTAGATGCAGCAATGTTACAGATAATAGGAACATCTTGCTTTATGAGATAAGGGATTTTTTCAGAAATAAATTTCTCAATTCCAACATTAGTAAGTCCAATCGCATTTAGCATTCCGGATGATGTTTCAAGTATTCTCTGAGGTTTATTTCCTTTTCTAGGTTTTAAGCTAATAGATTTTGTAACTATTGCTCCTATTTTTTTTAGATCAATAAATTCTGATATCTCACTACCATAACCAACAGTACCGGATGCAAGTAAAATGGGATTTCTTAATTTTAGGCTTCCAATATTTACACTTAGATCAACCTTACTCATAAAATAATTTCCTTTGAATTAAACACAGGCCCATCTTTACAGACAAGCAAAAATTTATCTTCATCACTAGATGATTGAATTGGACAACCCTGACAAATTCCAAAACCACATGCCATTACACATTCAGTTGATAACTCACATTCTATGTTTTCTTTTTCAGCAAACTTTTTGGCAGCTACTAACATAGGAGTTGGACCGCAAGCAAAAATTTTTAATTTGTCATTTTTAAGATTATCAAAATTAATTTCTAATAATTCTACTACATTTCCTTTAAATCCATAAGAACCATCATCGGTTGAAACATGAATATTTTCCAAACCATAAGTTATCAAATCACTTTTTGTTCTTCCTCCAATGAAAGTAGAAATTTCTTTTTTATCTTTTATTTTTCTGGTTAAATAAGGAAATGGAGCAACTCCTAATCCCCCGCCTAAAATTACTGCTCTGTCAAAATCACCTTCAAAATTAAATCCATTACCCAATGGACCTAATACATCAAGATATTCACCGGGTTTTTTTAAAGATAATAATTTAGTTCCCATACCCATTGTGTTAAACATTAAATAAAAGAAATCATCTTCAACATCACATACACTAAATGGTCTTCTTAACAATGGGATAGGTAAATCACTGATTCTAATATTTAGAAATTCTCCCGGATTAATAACATTTGCTATCTCCGGAGATTTTACTTTGAATAAATGAATATTGTATTCTAATTCTATTATTTCTTCAATTTGAGCTTCAGTAATGGTCACAATTTACCTTGATATTAAAAAATAATGTGATATATATTTTAGGGGTGAACTAATTAAGGTTTAATTTTATTTTTAACTTAAGTGATTATTTTCAATTTCAGTTATTTTATTCAATCTGTTTTGATGTCGTCCGCCACCAAAATTTGTATTCAGCCAAGTATCCAGAATAGATTTTATTGTTTCTTCTCCCAAAGTTTTCGCACCTAAAACAAGTACATTTGCATTATTATGTTCTCTTGAACTTTTAGCACTAAATTCATTATAGCAAGTAGATGCTCTTATTCCTTTCAATTTATTTGCAGTAATTGCTGATGGAATTCCTGTTGCATCTATAATTATTCCGAACTTCACAATTTTCTCTTTTACTTTTCTTGCAACTGCAAATGCAAAGTCAGGATAGTCACAGGATTTTTCATCATACGTACCAACATCAATAATTTCATAACCTTTATCTGAGAGAATTTTAGAAAGAATATTCTTAATTCTAAATCCTGTATGATCGCTTCCTATTGCAATGCTTTTTGAAGTCTGTGATTGTTCAATTTCATTAATTGTTAAAGGAATATTGTCTGCCGAATTTTTCTTAATAACTCCAATCCCTAAAGTTTTAATTTGGTCCAAAGCTAATGGAGTTACAATGTCATCTTCTGAGATAGGTAAAACATTACCTCCGGATTGTGCAAATTTTATAACATCATTTTCAGTTATTAACTTTTTCATTTTTATTTTAGTAAATACTTAAATATTAATATATAAAATCCAGACTTTATAAATAATCGTTCAACTTATTTACTTTAAGATGCTCTACTATTTTTTTAACATCCTGGCTTCTGTCTCTTCTGCAAATCAATAATGAATCTTTTGTATTTATCACGATTAGATTATCTACTCCAATCATAGCAGTAAATTTATCAGGTGAATAAATGTATGAATCCATTGTCATATCAGTAAAAACTTTACCGGTTAAAGCATTGCCATGTTCATCTTTATTAGAAAGTTGATAAACTTCTTCCCAACTACCGACATCACTCCAAGTAAATTTCCCTTTTGTCAGATAAACTTTTTTGGACTTTTCCATAATTCCGTAATCAATTGAAACACTTCTTAATTTACCATAAATAGTTTCAAGTAACTCTAAGAAATTATCTTTGCCAAAATTATCTTTTAATTTAACTAATCCATCGTCCAGTTCTGGTAAATATTTTTTTATTTCAGAAAGTATTGAATCAACTCTCCAAATAAACATACCGCTGTTCCAGAAAAAATCACCGCTCTCTAAAAATCTTACAGCAGTAGCATAAT
>PFGS01000283.1:0-816 GCA_002783525.1 Ignavibacteriales bacterium CG12_big_fil_rev_8_21_14_0_65_30_8
AATAATAATGTTCATCCTGGTTATAAATTAGATTATAAATTTTCAAATGGTAATTGTGGCAATTGCCATGCACCGGCTAATGCTGTTAATAATATTAATAATGTTGATATGAATAATCTAAAAACTGTAGAGAAATTAGGTGTGTCTTGTGATTACTGTCATAAAATTAAAGAGGTAAAACTTAAGAAAAATTCAAGTGCTTACACTGGTGTTATGCAGGTTGAGTTATTAAGACCTCCCAAAGATCATCAAACATTTTTTGGACCATATACTGATGTTTTAAATCCTGATATTTATTCACCACAAATTGCAAAAAGTATTTTCTGTGCACCATGTCATCAAGGTGGATATTGGGGAGTACCTGTTTATGATTCTTATGATCAATGGATTAAAAGTCCATATGCAAAAGAGGATGTACAATGTCAGGACTGCCATATGGAACCTGATGGTGTAACAACAAATTTTGCTCCAGGCAAAGAAGGTGTTGAAAGACATCCCAAAACAATTTATACTCATCGTCAATTTGGCTCCAGAGATTCTTCTTTTCTTTCTTCAGCAGTTGAAATGACTTTAAAAATAAAATCACAAAAAGATAAAATAGTTATAGATGTTGAAATCTTAAATTCAGGTGCCGGACATCATTTACCAACAGGTTCACCAATGCGTAATATGATATTAATTGTTCGGGCATATGATCAGAATAATGAAGCATTGACTTATGTAGGAGATAATTTAATTCCATTCTGGGGAGGAAGAGGCAATGTTGATGAAGGAAATTATGAAGGACTACCGGGAAAAGGATTTGCTAAAATATTA
>PFGS01000283.1:828-18935 GCA_002783525.1 Ignavibacteriales bacterium CG12_big_fil_rev_8_21_14_0_65_30_8
ACACCTTATGAATATACCACAGTAGTTGATAAAGGAAAACAATTATTTCCAGCTCCGCAATGGCGTACTGTTCAAATTAAATATGATACAAGAATTCCGGCCTTAGAAAAAGATTTAAGTAATTATGTGTTCAAGAAAAATAACACAAAGGGAAATTACATAGTTGATTGTAAACTTATTTACAGAAGAACTTTTAAAACTTGGTCTGATATGAAAAAATGGGATTTAAAAGATATTGTTTTATCAGAAAAGAAAATAAAAACAAAGTAATAAATAATTGAAATCGAAATTATTAAAAATAGTTAGTATTATAATTGTCTTTTCCTTTATTGGTTGTTCAAATAAAAAAGAACAGAATAAAGTGATCACAAAATTAGATACACCTCTGGGATTAGAGAATCTGACCCAATACATTCCAAAGGATAATCCTTTAACAAAAGAAAAAATTTCATTAGGACGTGATCTGTTCTTTGATAAAAGATTATCTGTAGATGGGACTGTTTCCTGTAGTTTTTGTCATAGCCCACTGTTAGGTTTTTCTGATGGAAGATATTTCGCATCGGGAGTATTTGGTCTAAAATCTAAAAGAAATACCACTACATTATTAAATAGAATTTTTGCTCAAGAGAATTTTTGGGATGGCCGTGCAAAAAGCATAGAAGAAGTTATATCTGAGCATATTAAAGATCCGAATGTCTTTGCAAATAATTTAGATAACATTATCAAATTATTAAAAGAAGATAAAAAATATATCAAAAAATTTAATAATGCTTTTAATTCTGATATTACCGGAGATGGTTTAGTAAAAGCTATAGCAACTTTCATCCGAACACTAGTAACAGGTAATTCTCCTTATGATAAATTTCTTGCCGGGGATAAAAACGCATTATCAGAATCTGCACAGAGTGGATTAAAACTATTTATGAGCGATAGATTAAAATGTTCCGTTTGTCATTCCGGTCCAAACTTTTCTGATGAAAAATATCATAATAATGGGACAAAAATAAACAAAGAAAATCCAGATTTAGGCAGATATCTAATTACAAAAAATGATGAAGGTATGGGAAAGTTTAGAACTCCGACATTGAGGGATATTGGCAGAACATCACCTTATATGCACAATGGCAGTATTAAAGGTCTGCATGCCTTGGTTGATTTTTATAATAAAGGTGGAGAAAAAAACATTTACAAAAGTCCATTAATTAAACCGTTAAATTTAACTGATTCTGAGAAGAATGATTTGTTTAATTTTTTAAGAAGTTTAACCGGAACTAATGTCTATTTTTTTGGATATAGATGAAATAGTGTTTTATAAAAAATGAATTGAATATTTAATATGAAAAAGAAATTAATTTTTATTTTTATACTTATTCTAATATTAGCCCCTGTAGCAATTATTGTATTTAGCTCTAGTGCTCATTATTACAGAGAGGATATTGAAAATTGCCAAAACTGCCATACTCAGGATGGTGATTTAATTTTTATTAATACAATTAAGGAAGCTAAATATACCGGAACCGAAAGCTGCAAAGATTGTCATCAAGAAATTTATGATGCGTACATGAAAACACAAACAGGCCATTCAATGAGCAGAATGACTCCTTCTAATATGATTGAAAAATTTCCACAGGATTATACTGTATATGATTCTTCAAAAAATTATTATTATGAAATGATAAGGAACGGAGCTAAATTCTTTCAAAGAGAATATAGATTAGACCCTGCAGGAAAAGTTGTTCATCAAAGATTGATGGAGGTACAATATATAATTGGTTCGGGGACCAATTTGAGGATTTATTTTTATAATGAAAACGGAATGTACTATGAACTGCCTTTAACCTGGTATGTTCACAAACAAAAATGGGATTTGAGTCCCGGTTATAGAGAATTCAATAATAATAGATTTTCAAGATTTGTAAGTAACATGTGTTTTTCCTGCCACAACGGACATATGTTTCAATTAAATAATGCAAACAACAGGTATAAAAATCCTATTCATACCGGAATTGGATGTGAAGATTGTCACGGACCTGGAGATATTCATATAAGACAAATAAAAGATAATGCTTTTAGTGATCTGCCTGATAATGTTTTAACAACAGTAAATCCTATAAAACTTTCACCTGAAAGAAGAAATGATGTTTGTTTGCAATGTCATTTAGAAGGTAAAAGTTGGGCATTACACGATAAAAAATCTTGGTTTGATTTTCGTCCCGGTTTATTATTAAATAATCACAGATCAGTTTATACAACTCAAAAACAAACCGTTCATACATTTAATGTTGCAAATACGGGCAGTCGTTTATTTATGAGTCCTTGTTTTAAAGATAGTCATGGTCAGTTAACTTGTGATTTTTGTCACCCATCTCATAATGTTTTTGAAGTTGATAAAGTAAGATTTAACAGGCAAACTTGTATGAAATGCCATCCTATGGAAGGTCTGCCTATGCGTGAATCGAGGTTTGCAGAATCAAGAGAAGATTGTAATCGATGCCATATGAATACAGTGCCTGCTACTAATACTTTGCATGGCGTTGTTGATACAGATCATTGGATAAGAATAAATTCTGATTTGGATCCTATAAACTGGTATCCTGAAAGACATCATGCAGAAAAATTGATTTTGGTTCCTGTAATTGATAAAGACGATATTGGTAAAGAATTAAGGCATGGAATTGCGTATTCAGAATATTATTTTACGGAGGATAGAGAAAAATATTATTTGGATTCAGCATACTATTATTTAGGTGAGGGTTTAAAGAAAAATACCTCAAGTATTTATGGAAATTATTATATGGGGAGAATTGAAAGTGAAAGAAAAAATTACAAAAAAGCACTTGAATATTTAAATAAAGCAGTACAATTAGATCCAAATTATGCTGATGCATATTATGAAATTGCAAAAGTAAACAAATTACAGAAAAATTATAGTTCAGCTATTTCATCTATTAAAAATGCTATAAAGAATAAAGATGGTGAAGCTATTTACTTGGAATTTCTTGGAATTCTTTACTACGAAGCTGATTCTATAAAACAAGCTATTGAAGTTCTGAATAGATCAATAGAGATTGAC
The DNA here is from genome assembly GCA_002783525.1 of Ignavibacteriales bacterium CG12_big_fil_rev_8_21_14_0_65_30_8. Classification (GTDB taxonomy): domain Bacteria; phylum Bacteroidota; class Ignavibacteria; order Ignavibacteriales; family Ignavibacteriaceae. The sequence continues at coordinate 3,902 of PFGS01000283.1, forward strand.
AGCCAGAACCCTAATGTATTTTTTGTGCTCGGTAATATTTCAATATTTAAAACAAAAGAAACCAAAAAAGCATTAGAATATTATAAAAGGGCAGTATATTTAGATCCTGATCTTCCGGATGCGTTGGTTAATTTAGGAAATACATATGCATTATTGGGTCAATATGATAAAGCAGAAGAAACATATAAAAAAGAAATACTATTTAGAAAAAATTCGATTAATGCATTAGTAAATTTAGGAAAAATATATAAAATGCAGGGCAAAATTAATGAAGCTATAGGTCTATTTTCTAGAGCCAAAGTAATTGATCCAAGTGTTAGATTCTAAATTCAGATAAAATAATATAAGGGACTCATGAATGCTAATGATCAAATTTTTGCAGATGATTTAATTATTAAAACTAAAAATAAATTTTTTAATACAACAGAATATTATTTAAGTAATAATAAGATTGTTAATATTATAGTTAATCAAACAACTGAGAATTTAGAACAAATCTTAGAACAAATTAAAAATTATTTACTTGATAAAAATTATAAAATATTTTCACAGTTTCTTTTTGCTAACTCCTTTTATGAAAATGAAAATAAAATTTTAGCTGAAAAATATTTTAACTCACTTACCTGGCCTGTTACAGTTATAAAACAAGATGATAATATTTGGGGAACCATAATTACTGCAATAAAATCCAACCAATTAGAAACTATTTATCAAAATAATAATGTAATTGGCAACGTCTTCCAAGATGAATATGCTGATTATTGTTATCTTGGTGGATTAGCAAATTATACGAAAAAAGATGCTAAATCATTATTTCAAATTGTTGAGAGTGAATTAAATAGAGTTGAAATGCATTTTAATAATATTATAAGAACTTGGTTCTATCTAAATAATTTAATAAGCTGGTATGATGAATTTAATAAAGAAAGAAGTGATTATTTTGTAGCTGCAGATATATTTAACAATATGATACCTGCAAGCACGGGAATTAGTGCTAGTAATAATGAAAATAGTAATTTACTTTCATCAGTATTTTCTGTCAAAACAAAAAAAAATAATATTAAAATATTTTCTGTCGTATCACCTCTTCAATGTCCGGCTGTTGATTATAAAAGCTCTTTCAGTCGAGCAGTTGAAATAGATCATCCTGATTATAGACAATTAATTATTTCTGGTACTGCTAGTATTGATCCAGAAGGAAATACTGCTCATGTTGGTGATATTTACAAACAAATTTCTCTTACTATGGATGTTGTAAAAGCCATATTGAATTCTAGAAATATGGTTTGGGAAAATGTAACCAAAGGGATTGTTTATTTTAAAGATATTGCAGATATTAAAACATTTAATGATTATTGCGAATATAACAATATTACTAATTTGCCTTTGGCCATGTTAAAAGCCGATATTTGTAGGGAAGAATTATTATTTGAGATTGAAATGGATGCTGTAGAAATTAAAAATAATTAAGAATATGGAAGACTTAAAGAATACAAAAATTTGGAAGAGAAATAAAAATCATAATACAATTGTAAAGTGTAATGATGTAAATTTTGGAGAAGGATTTTTTACCGTAATTGCCGGTCCTTGTGCAATTGAAAATAGTGAAATGGCTTTAAAGACTGCAAAAGAAGTGGAGAAGTTAGGTGCTTCAGTCTTTCGTAGTTCATTATTTAAACCCAGAACTTCGCCTTATAGTTTTCAAGGAATTGGTAAAGAAGGTGTAAACATTCTTGCTGAAATAAGATCTCAAACAAATCTATTATTAGAATCAGAAGTATTAAGTGAAGAGCATCTCGATATTTTAATTGATCATATTGATATAATTAGAATTGGGTCACGAAATATGGACAATTATGAACTCTTGAAAATTGTTGGTAAAATTAATAAACCTGTGATTCTAAAAAGAGGAATGAGTTCAACACTAAAAGAGTTTTTATTTGCTGCTGAATACATAATTGAAGCCGGTAACGAACAAATTATTTTATGCGAAAGAGGAATAAGGAGTTTTGATAATTACACAAGAAATACTTTGGATATTCTCGCAATTCCATCATTAAAAGAATTAACGCATTTACCGGTAATTGTAGATCCATCACACAGCACAGGGAAAAGAAGTCTTGTACCTTCGGCATCAAAAGCTGCTATTGCTGCAGGAGCTGACGGTCTGATGATTGAAGTGCATCCGGATCCAACAAAAGCTCTCTCAGACGGAGAACAATCAATTGATTTTTTTACTTTTGAAAAGTTGATGAAAGAGATTAAAAAGTTACTTGAAATTTTTGATAAATCTACTATTTTTAAAAATGAATTAAGTAATTAATTTTGGGAGGAGGGGAAATGATTGATAAATTAAAATATTTATTAGTATGCATTATTATTATTACATTTTTTCAAATTGGTTGTGACCTACTTACTAATAATTCTAAGAAAGAAATAGAAACTCGAAAAACTGTTCTAAATAATGGAATTGAATATACATTAACAATTGAAAAAAATGTCTATTTAATAACAGATTCTCTAAAAATAGAATTTTTAATTACTAACAAGGGAATTACTAGTAAGAGTTTTGATTTTAATAATTATCAACAAATTGGCTTTATGTTGAAAGATGGAGACAATAATATTGATATAAGCTATCCATTTGTAGTTTCTCCTGCTTTAAGTCATTTTAAATTAGAACCAAGCCAAAATAAAAAGTATTCTATTTCACGTCCTTTTAAAAATCATAATGGAAATTATATTAGCAGAGGTGGATATACTTTATCTGTTTATTTATTAAATGGTAATTCACAGGAAGTAACTCTTAAAATTACTATTTTATAATTTTTTATCATTTCTTTTAATAAATTTACTTTATCATAAAATATTTAAGTATTTGCGCCCATAGTTCAAATGGATAGAACGTTAGATTCCGGTTCTAAAGGTTGGAGGTTCGAGTCCTCCTGGGCGTACAAAAATAAAGGTTATTATAATAAATCACACTTTTTACAAACCAGCCTAAAATTGATGAAAACTTGCCAGTTTTTATTCAAAACCTATATGTTTTTCATCATTTATTAGCATTTTTAATTAAATTATTTCTGGAAGATTGAAATATTTAGTTGTAAATTTACTATCTAATATTTTTGTAAATACACTTATTAAGGAAAACTTAATGCTAAAGAAAAAGAAAAAAATTAGTAGGCACCACATCAAAGAAGATAAACTAATCACTACCTTTAATAATACCCTGGCTTTTGTCGATGAATATAAATCTAAGATTATGCTTTACGGTGGTGTTAGTTTAGTAGCAATCTTTTTAGTTATATTTTTTGTAAACAGAAATATTCAACAAAATCAAAAAGCTGGTTTAGAGTTATCAAGAATGATACCTATTTATGACAATGGAAGTTATCTTGAAGCAATCGATGGGAAATTGGGAACAAATCTATTAGGATTTAAAAAAATAGCTGAAGATTATGATGGAACTGAAAATGGAGAAATTGCAAAAATTTATTTAGCAAACTCATATAGCTTTTTAGGCAAATATGAAGAAGCATATAAATACTATAAAGATTATGATGGAAGTATTGATATGTATAAAGCTGCCTCTTTAGCAGGGCAAGGTGATTATTTTGCAGCCAAAAAAGATTTTGCTAAAGCTGCTGAATTATTTAATAATGCTTTTAACGTGAGTGAACTAAATGCTTTAAATTCAGAATATCTTTTAAAAGCCGGAATAAACTATTTAAAAACTGGAAATAAGACAAAAGCAAAAGAATTATTCAATCTTATAAAAGTTGATTATAAAACATCTACTGTTGCTAATCAGGTAGATAAATATCTGGCACAAGCTGAATAATTCATAATTAATCTAATTAAATAATATAGAAATTTTGATAAAAAGGGATTCTTGACATTGAAGATGTAGATTTCTATTTTTTTTTAACATTATATTCATACTTAAATTTATGGCAGATACTTCAGATTTTAGAACCGGTTTAATTATTAAGTTTAAAAACGACTTATATACTTTAATTAATTTTCAACATGTAAAACCTGGAAAAGGTGGTGCATTTGTAAGAAGCACATTAAAGAATTTAAAAACCGGAAAGGTACTGGATAATACTTTTCGTGCAGGTGAAAGTATTGAGGTTGTAAGAGTAGAAAGACGGAAATACCAATTTCTATTTAGAGAAGGTGATTCACTGGTATGTATGGATAATGAAACTTATGATCAAATTCACGTTCCTAATGATCAAATTGGTGATGGGATGAATTTGATTAAAGAAGGTGAGCAATTAGAAATTCTTTTTGACGGAGACAACATTATTAATATTGAAATACCTATTTTTGTTCAATTAAAGGTTAAAGAGACTGAGCCGGGTTTTAAAGGTGATACAGCAACAGGTGCAACTAAACCAGCAGTATTAGAAACAGGTGCTTCAATTAATGTACCTTTATTTGTAAATGTTGGTGATGTATTAAAAGTTGATACCAGAACTAATTCATATGTGGAAAGAGTAAAGTTATAAAATTTAAGGTGTAAAATGGACTTAAATCTAATCAAAAAGTTAGTGAAAATATTTAATTCAAGTGATATTTCTGAACTTGAAGTAGAAAAAGAAGGTCTTCGTGTTAAAATTGGAAAGCAAATTGAACAAGTTAATATTCCATCAAATACAATTGTTTCTGCACCAACTAATTCTCAACCAAATGTTGAGGGCACCAAAACAGAAACCGAATATAAAAAGGTAGAAGTAAGCAACTCTGAAAACTTACATGAAATTCACTCTCCTATAGTAGGTACATTTTATAGATCACCTTCACCGGACTCAGATCCATATGTGAAAGTAGGAGACAGCATTACTAAAGGCTCAGTACTTTGCATAGTTGAAGCTATGAAATTAATGAATGAAATTGAATCAGATGTAAATGGAAAGATTGTTAAGATAATTGTAGATGACGGAAATCCTGTAGAATATAATCAACCTTTATTTTTAATTGAAACCTCTTAGTAATTACAAGTTTATAGGGAAGAGGAAAAATTGTTTGATAAAATACTAATTGCCAACCGTGGCGAAATTGCTTTACGCATAATTAGATCTTGTAAAGAATTAGGTATAAAAACTGTTGCTGTTTATTCAGAAGCAGATAAAGATTCTTTGCATGTAACTTTTGCTGATGAAGCAGTTTGTATTGGTCCACCCCCAAGTTCAGCAAGCTATTTAAAAATTCCATCAATAATTTCCGCAGCACAAATTACCGGCGCTGATGCTATTCATCCCGGATATGGTTTCCTTGCTGAGAATTCAGACTTTTCTGCGATTTGTGAAGAATCAAATATTAAATTTATAGGCCCTTCTCCCAAAATGATTGATGCAATGGGTGATAAATCTTTTGCAAAAGATACAATGAAACAAAACGGTGTACCTGTTATTCCCGGAAGTGACGGAGTCATTGCTTCTGCAAAAGACGGAAAAACATTAGCATCTGAAATTGGATATCCTGTAATTATAAAAGCATCTGCCGGTGGCGGTGGTAAAGGTATGCGTATAGTTTGGAAAGAAGGTGAATTTGAAAATGCTTTCAAAACTGCTAAAAATGAATCGTTAGCGTCATTTGGTAAAGATGATGTTTATTTGGAAAAATATATTGAAAAACCAAGGCATGTTGAAATTCAGATAATTGGCGATAGACACGGCAATGCATATCATTATGGAGAGAGAGATTGCTCGATTCAAAGAAGACATCAAAAACTCTTAGAAGAATCACCTTCACCTGCTATTGATGAAGTTACTAGAAATAAAATGGGAGAAGCAGCATTACTTGGAGTTAAAGCTGTTAATTATGAAGGAGTAGGTACTTTTGAATTTTTATTAGATAAGCATAAGAATTTTTACTTTATGGAAATGAACACCAGAATTCAAGTTGAACATCCAGTTACAGAAACTGTTTGGGGTGTTGATCTAATAAGACAACAAATTCTTGTTGCCTCTGGTGAAAAAATTGAAACTCTTCCTGATAAACCAAATGGTCACAGTATTGAATTTAGAATTAATGCTGAAGATCCTTCAGCAGGCTTCAGACCCTCACCGGGCATGATCCAATCATTACATTTTCCTGGCGGTTACGGAATTAGAATAGATTCTCATATTTATCACGGTTACACAATTCCATCGTACTATGATTCCTTAATTGCTAAATTAATAGTTTGGGGTAAAAACAGAGAACATGCAATTTTAAGAGGAAGAAGAGCTTTAGATGAGTTTACCGTTGAAGGTATTAAAACAACAATTCCATTCCATCAAAAAGTATTAGAAGATGAGAAATTTATAAGTGGAGATTTTGATACTAGTTTTATGGAAGGATTTAAATACGAATAATTTAAAATAAAAAACTTATTGAGGTTGAAATGAACTTTCCTGAGAATTTAAAGTATAGTGAAGACCACGAATGGATTTTGGTTGATGGTAATGTTGGAACTATTGGAATTACCGAATACGCACAAAGTGAATTAGGTGATATTGTTTTTGTTGATATTGATCCAAATATTTCTAAAGTAAATTTTGGTGATACTTTAGGAAGCATTGAAGCTGTAAAAACTGTGAGTGATCTTCTTTCACCTTGCGGTGGAAAAGTTATAGAAATTAATTCGTCATTAGCGGATACACCTGAAGAAGTAAATAATGATCCGTATGGAAAAGGTTGGATGATAAAAATAGAAATTTCTGATAGTTCGGAATTAGAAAAATTATTAGATGCAGAAGCTTATAAAAAACTAATCGGTCAATAGAATAACTTACAAAATTAAAATTATCATATATAAATGATGATTTTTCCGCTTTACAAAATCTTTTAATGTTAGATTTTGTTTTATTTAAATTAATTCTAAAAATGGTTTATGATTGTGGATGAAAAAATATTAATTATTGATTTTGGTTCTCAGTACACTCAGTTAATTGCACGCAGAATTAGAGAATCAAAAGTTTTCTCAATAGTTAAACCATACACAATTACTTTAGAAGAAGTTAAAAAATTAAAATCCACTGGAATAATATTATCCGGTGGACCACAAAGTGTTTACGCCAAAAATGCCTACTCTTTTGATAAAGAATTGCTGAATATAGGCATTCCTATCCTGGGTATTTGTTATGGTTTACAGCTCATCTGTAAAATACTTGGGGGAGTAGTAAAAAAAGCCAAAAACAGAGAATATGGTAAATCTGTTTTCAAAATAAATGAATCAAATAAATTATTCAAAAATGTAAAAAGATCTTCTATTGTATGGATGAGTCATGGAGATCTAATAACAAAATTACCCAAGGACTATGTAGCATTAGGCACATCAAAATCTTCACCATTCTGTTCAGTAGCTAATTTAAAAGATGAAATATACGGTGTACAATTTCATCCCGAAGTAAATCACACAGAAGAAGGTGAAAAGATAATTAAAAATTTTCTTTTCAATATTTGCAAATGTAAAGGTGAATGGAAATCTTCAAATTTTATAACTTCTACAATTAAACAAATAAGAAAAAATATTGGTCCCGGTAAAGTAATTTGCGCTCTCAGTGGTGGGGTTGATTCAACTGTTGCTGCTTTGCTTATGAAAAAAGCAATAGGTAATAAACTTATTTGCGTTCATATTGATAACGGTTTGATGAGAAAAAATGAAAGTGAAGAAATTGAAAAAGTATTTAAAAATAAATTTAAATTAAAAGTGATTCATATAAACGCTAAAGAATTATTTTTAAAAAGATTAAAAGGCATTTCAAATCCTGAAGAGAAAAGAAAAATTATTGGTAAAACATTTATTAAAGTATTTGAAAAAGAAGCAAAAAAATATTCCGATCTGAAATTCTTAGTGCAAGGTACTTTATATCCGGATGTAATTGAATCATCTCCGGTTAATGGAACTTCTGTAACAATTAAAACTCATCATAATGTTGGCGGCTTGCCAAAGAAAATGAACCTAAAATTAATTGAACCATTTAGGGACCTATTTAAAGATGAGGTAAGAAATATCGGCAGAGAAATGAAAATACCAAAAATATTTTTGGATAGACATCCTTTCCCCGGTCCGGGACTTGCAGTTAGAATAATTGGCGAAATTACAGAAAACAGACTAAATATTATTAAAGAAGCAGATGAAATTTTTATATCTGAAATAAAAAAGAAAAAGCTGTATCAAAAAATATGGCAAGCTTTTGTAGTCCTTTTACCAATTCAAACCGTTGGTGTAATGGGTGATTCAAGAACTTATGAAAATGTTTTGGCATTAAGAGCTATAACTTCAAAAGATGGAATGACAGCAGACTGGTTTAGATTTGATAATGAAACTTTGTCTGAGATATCAAATAAAATAATAAATAATGTTAGAGGAGTTAACAGAGTTGTTTATGATATAAGCTCTAAACCTCCGGCAACTATTGAATGGGAATAATATTGAGTAACAAACATAAAATTGATCATAAATTAATAAACGCAAATAAATTTATTATTTCAGGTAAATTTTTGCATGCAATACAGCTTTATAAAAAATTAATAGATGAATTTCCCGATGAACTGGAACCATATGTTCAATTAGCTAATCTTTATCAAAATCAAAATATGAAAAAAGAAGCTGAAGATTTATTACTGGGTTACATAAATAAGAACGATAACAATATAGATGCAAATATTATTTTAGCTCAAATATATCTGAAAAATTCTAATTGGGAAAAAGTTATAGAAATTTTACAACCCATTGCTCCCGAAGACGAATCGATTTCACTATTTTATTTAGGATATGCTTATTTTATGCTTGAAGATAATGATTTTGCCAAGAGATATTTTGAGAATTTTTTAAAATATAATCATGAACCCGAATTGTTTTATGAAGCTCAATTATTTTTAGCTAAAATTTATCTGAATATTGGTGAATTTAATACAGCCTTAACTTATGCTGATAAATCTGAAAAATTCAACTCTAACTTTTGGGAGCTAAAATATATATATGCAGCAATTTATTTAAAATTAAAGATGTTAAATTTTGCCGTAGATAATATTGAAGCTTGTTTAAAATTAACTAAACCTAGATATAATGTTTATAAATTAGCTGGTGATATATATTTAAAAGCTGATAATTTTAAAAAATCTGAAGAATATTATTTAAAGTGTTTAGATGTAGAAGAAAAGAATGATATAGATCTATTCTTAAATCTAGCTGATGTTTCACTAAAAAATAAAAAATTTGATCAATCAGTTAATTATTATAATTTAGCTTTAAAACTTGATTCGAAACATAACATTGCATTAAAAGGTAAAAAAAACGCTCTATCACTTTTAAACAAAGTAAAAAATTAGATGAATAAATTTAAACTTATACTTTTTTTAATATTTATAATTTTAACAAATTGTATTTATTCTCAGACTGATCAAAGAATTATTGATTCCAGATTTAATGCAGCAGTTAATTTATTTGAAAACAAAAACTATACATCTGCTCTAGAGAATTTTATATGGGTAATTGAAGATAATGAATTGAATTCAAAAACTACTGTTTCTTATTTATTTAAAGCTAAATGTGAAATTAATTTAAAAGAATATAGTCAAGGTAAAGCTACATTAAATTATTTATTACAATATTTCCCGCAAAGCAAATATAGAAATGAAGCATTAATTACTTTAGCAGATCTGCAAATAAACACAAGTGATTATTATGGTGCAATGAGTAGCTTAACTCTTTTAATTGATGAAACAACCTTACCATATTATGTTAACTATGCAAAATTGAGCGGAAAGAAAATAGCATTGAATTATCTTTCATCTTCGGATTTAGTTAGTTTATATAATAATTCTAAAAATCAGGTAACAAAACCTTATTTACTTTATCTGCTTGGACAGATTTACTTTAAGGAAGAAGATATCCAGAGCTCCAAAAATTCTTTTAAAGAAATCATTAATCTTTATCCCAAATCAGAAGAATATAATGATGCACAGAATTTATACTACTACGGCGGTTTTGAAAAACGGATAGGTTCAGCTGAAACTATTATTGGTGTAATGCTTCCATTTAGTAAGAACGAAGAAGAACATTCTACAGTTAATGAAATATTGCAAGGGATACAATTTGCTGTTGATGAATACAACAAAGAACACGACGAGAAGATCGGTATTTTAGTAAGAAATACTGAAAGAAATAGAGAAAAAATTTTTGAAATTAGAGATGAATTTCAAAGTATTCCTGCACTAAAAGTTGTAATTGGTCCTTTATTTAGTGATGAAGTAGGTTTTGCAAATAAAGCATTTTATAGAACTGATATACCACTGATTTCACCAACAGCAACTGAAGATGGATTAACACTTCAGAACTTAAATTTTTTTCAGGCAAACCCATCTTTTGAAACACGTGGTAAAGTAATTGCAAATTATGCCTTTAATGTTGACACTATAAGAAGAGCAGCAATATTAAGTGCCAGTGATACTTACTCTTCTACACTGGCCAAAGCATTTGCCAGAGAGTTTACTAGACTTGGCGGAGAGGTCTGGGTAAATACTGATTACAAGACAGGTAACTATAATTTTAAAGAAAGTGTTGATAAAATAAATGCCTACAGAGATACTATTCAGTGTATTTATGCACCTGTATCAAGTATTAATGATGGTGCTTATGTGCTTTCTTATTTGGTTGTAGATAGTCTACAAGTTGATAGTCTTAATATTAAAATTTATGGAAATCAAGATTGGTTTTCTAATACTTTGTTAAAATCTTCTTCAACAATTGGTAACAATCTTATTTTTACATCAGATTATTTTATTCCGTTTAGGGATAGAGATTATATACGATTCAATGACAAATTTTTTGAATTGAATAAGTTTGATTCAAATAGAAATATTTTATATGGATACGATATTACAAAATATCTGTTATCTATTTTAAGTACTTATGGTGATAATGTCTATTCTGTATCTCAAGCATTAAAAAGTTCAAAAATAAGTATTGGTTATCACAATAATATTAGTTTTGATAATGATAGGGTTAACAAATTTTTAAATTTGATAAGGTACGCCAATGGTATATTTAAGTTGGTTGATAAATATAAATTAGAATAATAAGGGGGCAGATATTAGTAGTGTAAAAGAATTACCGGTTGAAGACCGGCCAAGAGAAAAATTAAAATTAAAGGGTGAACAAAACCTAACTGATGCTGAACTTCTTGCTATACTTTTAAGAACAGGTACAAAAGGGAAATCAGTTATTACATTATCACAAGAACTAATTAAAACTTACGGTAATTTAGCTAAGTTATCTACAAAATCATTTTCTGTTTTAATTAAAACCTCAGGAATTGGAAAAGATAAAGCCGCAACTTTATTAGCAGCGTTTGAACTTAGCAGAAGAATTCAATCTCAAACAAAGTGGTTCTCTGATAAAAAAATTACTTCCCCTAAAAAAGTAGCTGAAATATTTATCCCATTATTAAAAGATGAACTAAAAGAAAAATTTTTATTACTGAATTTAAATTCAGCAAATAATATTATTAATTACGATTTAATATCCGTAGGTAATTTAAATTCAAGCGTTGTACATCCCAGAGAAGTATTTAAATCAGCAATTGAAAACAGTGCCGCAAGTGTAATTTTGATGCATAATCATCCAAGTGGTAATTGTAACGCTAGTGAAGAAGATAGAAATTTGACTAAAAAATTAGTGGAAGCAGGAAAAATATTGGATATTCCGGTTTTTGACCATATAATTATTGCAGGAAATACTTACTACAGTTTTGTAGAAAAAGGATTAATTTAGTATGTTTCCTACTCAAAATATTTGATAATTCGTAATAATTATATTATAATATATTTCAATAAATAATTTAAATACCCAAAGGAGACCCCAAATGAAAATAGGCAAAAACATTAGGAATTTAGCGTTAGTGTTTACATTTGCCGTCACTACAATTTCTTTTGTAGGTTGCGGTGGTGTTAGCGACACTCAGATGATGGAGCTAAATAACCTGAAAGCTGAAGTAAATGCGCTTCAGGCTGAATCAACATCATTGAAACAAGAAAGAGACGATCTACAGAGACAAATTGCAGAGAAAAATGCAAAACTTGAGGAATGTCAAAGAGTTACTGAAGAGACAAAAGCAAATCTTAAAAAAATGAAGAACTAAAAAGAAATTGGAGAAAAAAACATGAAATTATATAAATCAATTTTCGGTGTCTTCGCTCTTCTTTTGATCTTTTCAGCCAATATTTTGGCTCAAGATACTGAGATGACCGAAGAACAATGGGAAGCTCAAATGGCTAATTTGAGAGCCCAAAAAACAGCTCTTACTAGTGAAATTGCTTCATTAAAAGCTGATATAGCTAATTTAAAAAATACAGAAGTTGAAAGTTATGATGACTGTATGAATAAATTATATGATATGTTAGGTGTAACACCTGCAATGGTTGATAATTATAGAAGATCAATAAATTCACTTGATGGAAAAATCTCAGCTCAACAAAGCCCAAAGACAGATAGGCAAAAAGATCTGGATGCTTTAAAGATGAATAAAATGAGTGCATTACCTGAATTTTATACCAGAGTGCATAAAACAATGCAAAGAGATCTTGACACTTGGGTTGATACTCCACCTGAAATTAATTACACAGTTGTTAGAGGAGATCACTTATGGGGTATAGCTAAGAAGAAAGAACATTATGGAAATGGTTTTGCTTGGCCAATGATTTACAAAGCAAACCGCGACAAGATTAAAAACCCGGATTTAATTTATCCAAAACAGGTATTCAAAATACCTAACTTAACTGAAGAAGAAAAAGCTAAATACGACAAAATTAGAAGGAATTACAAACCAGCTCCTGTTCAATAAGCTTGTTCTTAAATATTACTATATTATTTAAACCCTTATCAATTACGGTTGATGAGGGTTTTTTTATTTAAAATTATAAACCATTTATGACTGCTGAACAAAAAGAAATTAAATTAGACACCTCAAATATTTTAGAAATACTTGGTGTTAATGATGAAAACCTTAAACAAATTGAAGATAGATTTAGCGCATCAATTACAGTAAGAGGAGATAGTGTTTTTGTTAAAGGTGTAAAAGATGAAATAGATGTAATTGAAAAAATATTTAAAGAAATGATCTATGTACAGAATACTAATGGTAATCTAGATTCTTCCGATGTAAATACAATTATTTTACTTACAAAAGAAGGTAAAGAAATAATTAATAAAGAAGAATATGAATCCATTATTCTTTATACAAAAAATGATACGATAAAAGCTAAAACACAGGGGCAAAAAAATTATATTGATATTGCTACAAAGAATGACATTTGTTTTGCTATTGGTCCGGCTGGGACAGGTAAAACATATTTAGCGGTTGCTTTAGCTGTTGCAGAATTAAAAAAGGGAAATGTAAAAAAAATTATTCTTGCCCGTCCAGCAGTTGAAGCAGGAGAAAGTTTAGGTTTTTTACCAGGTGACTTTCAGGAAAAAATTGACCCTTACTTAAGACCGCTTTATGATGCATTGGATGACATGATGCCTTCTGAAAAGCTGAAAGGATATTTGGAAAAAACTATAGTTGAAATTGTACCACTTGCTTATATGAGAGGTAGAACATTAAATAATGCTTTTGTTATTTTGGATGAAGCACAAAATGCTACTGATGTTCAAATGAAAATGTTTTTAACAAGATTGGGGGCTAATTCAAAAGCAATAATTACCGGAGATATTACACAAATAGACCTACCAGGAAAAAGTTTAAGCGGGCTTGTTCAAGCAAAAGATATACTTAGTCATATAGACGGAGTTGGATTTGTATATTTTGATAAGAGCGATATAGTAAGACACAAACTTGTAAAAGATATTATTGATGCTTACGAAAAATTTAATAAAACTAACGGAAATAATAATTCAAAATAGTTTTTTACTTTCGTTCCAGTAAAAATCCATTTCCTCTAAATTTGATTCACCAATTTTCTTCCCATTTTCTTTTAATCTTTTTTCAATGTAATTAAATCTATTTATGAATTTTTTATTTGTTTTTCTTAAGGCAACTTCAGGATTAAAACCGATAAATCTGACATAATTAATTAAAGCAAAAAACACATCTCCAATTTCTTCCTCAAGTTCTTCTTTAGATTTTTCCTTTTCTGCTTCATGCATTTCATATAATTCTTCTTCTACCTTCTTCCAAATATCTTCTTTTTCCTCCCAATCAAAACCAACTTTTGACGCTTTTTCTTGCAATCTGTGCGCTTTTTGTAATGATGGTAAATTAACCGGTATTCCTTCTAAAACCGATTCGCGTCCTTCTTTTAATTTAATTACTTCCCAATTTCGTTTAACATCATCTGAGTTATTTACTTTTACATTGCTAAAAATATGCGGATGTCTTTTAATAAGTTTTTCTTTTATTGAACCTATAACATCGTTTATATTAAATTTATTTTTTTCTTCTGCCATTATTGAGTGAAATACAATATGCAGCAATAAATCACCAAGTTCTTTTTTAAATTCGTTAAAATCATTCTTGTCAATTGCATCAACAACTTCATAGGCTTCTTCAATCGTTGCTGCTTTAATAGAATCATTTGTTTGTTCTTTATCCCAAGGACACTCTTTTCTTAATTTTCTTACAATAGTTACTAATTCTTCAAATTTTGTGTTATCCATTTCAATTATTCCATAATAATTAGTTGATAAATTATTTTATATTTATAACATAAAATAATAATATAATAGTTTACTTAAGGAGTTTTAATGATTGAAGATAAAATAAAAGAACTTGGATTTGAAATACCTGAACCTACAAAACCAATGGCAGCATATTTACCATCAATTAAAACTGGTAATTATATTTTTACTGCAGGGCAAGTTCCCTTGGTTAAAGGTGAATTAAAATACAAAGGTAGAGTAGGTGTTGATTTAACTTTAGAAGATGCACAAAAAGCAGCACAAATTTGTGCATTAAATTGTTTGGGAGTTGTTAAAAGCATTAGTGGTTCTTTAGAGAATATAGAACAAATTGTTAAACTAACAGTTTTTGTCTGT
>PFGS01000117.1 GCA_002783525.1 Ignavibacteriales bacterium CG12_big_fil_rev_8_21_14_0_65_30_8
CGAGGTGGAAGATGATGAGGGTGACGATATTAAACGGTATCGGAAAAAGCAGGTAAGAATGATTGCTGAAGGTGCAATTGTTAAAAGCAAAGTCGATGGAAGATTGGTGGATGTTTCGCCAGCAAACGTAGATACTTTTGAACATAAGTTTTATAGAAATGGAAAATGTTTCCTTTTACCAATAGGATAGAATATGAAAAATAGTAAATGGGGAAAATATAATTTAACGACAATAACGCCGGTGTTTATTGGCTCTGATAAAGGTTCGGATTTATCTAAAACTACCGATTTTATAGTTGACGGTAACAAAATTAGCATTATTGATCAAAGAAAATTTGAGGCATTATTAAGCAATAATATCAAATTAATTGATGAGTTTGTGAGTGAAATAAAAAGTAATCCTCGCTCATTCGATTTACAGAATTTTATTGAGAATAAACTTAATGCTTCTGTTTCCGAATTAACAAAAACTACTATTGATGTTGACGGCTATCTAAGCTCAAATTCTGTAAATACATTTATTACTTCGAATGGTAAGCATTTTATCCCTGGCTCAACAATCAAAGGTGGAATTAGAACAGCCCTTTTATATAACTATCTCAATTATTTTCAAGAAGGTAAACAGATTATTGATAATTTATTAAAAACTTCCAATAGGAATTATTCAGATTTTCAAAAATTAGTGGAAATAAAAAATAGCAGAAGATTTAGTGAATCAGAGTTCAAAAGGTTTAAAGTCTTAGAAAAATCCAAAAACAATGAAAAGGCTTTTAGTAAAATATATAATGAATTTAATCTATTCCAAGATAGTGCAAGCGGGCACGATTTCCGGCATATTTTGATCAATGATTCAGAAAAAATAGAACCAAGTGATACAAAAATAACTGAATTGCCGCGTACTTACCTGATTAAGGATAGAGATAAGACTAGCCAATGGAAACAAGTTCTAAAAGAAAATATTACGACTCAGTTTTTAATGAAGGTGGAAGAAGATTTTAAGGATAGTTTTCTTGCTATCCTTAATTCTAATTCTGAAGAATCTTTGATTCGGTTTATAAATACATTCTCGAAAGATGTAATTGATTTTGAATTGGATATGTATAAAGAATTCTCCCAAAAGAAAGAGATTACAAAAAAGCTAAATGCTGCAATAGATTTTTACAAATGGTTAAAAAATATAATTGAAAAATCCAATAATAAATTTGCAGTGATGAGAATAGGCGGAGGCAAAACTTATTTTGATAATTCTATTGGCTTAGCTTTGTTTAAGAAAGATAAAGAAGGATTTAAAAATTTTAGAAAACTTCTTGGTTTGTGGAAGCATTGGGACAGAAGTTTTGTAGAAGAGAATTCACCAATAACACGAACTTACTATGTAAAGGAAGATCAACTTTTACCAATCGGGTGGACTATAATTTATAAAGATGAATTACCAACTGTATTTAATAAGTTAATCTCAATCAAAAATAAATCAGATTATACATCAAATAAAGATGTTGGAGATGATGGTAAAGTCGATGTTTCAAAGCTGAAAAAACTTGGTCGTATTTCTAAATTGTAACTTATTGAAAAAAGAATAAAATTTAATTTCAATCACCCGTAGCACAGATTAGTAATCTGTGCTAAAAAATAGAAGTATTATGATCGCAATATCCTTCCTCGGTATCGGTAACTATCAGGAAGTTACATACTCAGATAAAAACGCTGGAATAAATATTCACACAAAATATTTTACAGAAGCATTAAATCATATTTATAAACCAGAGAAAATATATTTAGTAATGACTTCTGATGCACAACAAAAACATTCTGCTGAATTGGAATTAAAAATTAAGTTTGAACCAATTCTTATTCCTACTGGCAAATCAACAGATGAAATTTGGGAAATGTTCTCACTTATCGCTGAGTCAATTCCTGAAAACTCAGAACTGATAATTGATATTACACACGGTTTTCGAAGCCAACCGATGCTTGCTCTATCAATAGCAATTTTTCTTAGAGTAGTTAAAAGTGTAAAGATAAAGAAAATTATTTATGGTGCATTCGAAGCTAAAAATGAAGATAATATTGCACCTATTTTTAACCTTACTTCATTCATAAATCTAATAGACTGGTCTTATGCAACTGATATGTTCATTAAACACGGCAGCGGAAATTTACTTTCCAGCTTACTTACAAATCTTCATGAGCAAGTACGAATTGAACAACAGCAATTTACAAACTTAAAGACTTTTGGATCTCTTTTGGAAAAACTAACTGAATCTCTAACTTTTATTCGTCCACAAGAAGTTTCAAGATATGGCAAAGAGTTGCCCGCTAAACTCAAAAAAATAAATTATGATATTAAACAGATTCAGGAAGTAAAGCCCCTCCAATATCTGTTGGAGAAAATCCCCCGTAGTTTTTCTTCTTTAGTTATTGAAGATGAAAATATATTTACTGAAGCAGGATTTAAAATGCAAGCTGAAATGATTAAATATTATCTTGAAACTCAACAGTATGTTCAGGCGATTACTCTTTCCAGGGAATTTATTGTTTCTTTAGTTTGTAAACACTTAGGATTAAAGTTTACTAAAAGAGCTGATCGAACTGCCTCAGAGGATAGATTAAATGAATGGACATCATTTCATTCTAAAGGTTTTCAATTAGAAGAATACCCTTCAAAACTTGCTGACCTCTGGGGCAAGATTCGAGATGCAAGAAACGATATTAATCATGCTGGAATGAGAGATAGCACCGCTCCAGCATCAAAATTGAAAAAAAGTATCATCGATTATTGCACTGAAACAATTAAACTTATTAACCATGCTCATTAACCTCTCGAACCACCCTTTAACTAATTGGTCTGATTTGCAGATTAAAACTGCTAATGATCTTTACGGTAAAGTTGTTGATATAGCTTTTCCTGAAATTCCACCTGATGCAGATGAATACCTGATTGAAGAACTCGCAAATGATTATAAAGATATTTGTCTGGAGACGCTTTCGAATTATCCAAATGAAAACAATGCAGTACACATTATGGGCGAACTTACGTTTTGTTTTTCGCTGATTACTGCACTTAAAAAAAACGGTATTGTGTGCGTTGCTTCAACGACTGATAGAAATACCGTGGAATCGGACGGTATTAAATACAGTGAGTTTAAATTTGTGAATTTCAGGGGGTATTGATTGTTTGTAGAGATGTAGCACAGATTACTAATCTGTGCTACGGTAGACAGTGTTTTTTTTGAGTTTAATAATTTGTAGCTAAAGTACTGAAATTCCATTGAAATTGTAGCACAGATTACTAATCTGTGCTACGGGAATTATTGTTTTAGCTGCTGGTATTAGAATGTAGTGAATTTTATATTTGTGCAAGTCAAAGTGTATTATTAGTTGTTTTTTATGAAACGATCTTTTCATAGACGAAATTTGCCTCATTTATTTTTTGATGAGGGTATTTATTTTATTACTTATCGTCTTGTTAATTCAATTCCTATTGAAAAGCTTGAAGATTTACATAAAACAACAACTAATGCCGTGGATATAAAGCAAAAAAGACTTTTTAAAAAATATGACTCAATTATAGATTCATTAAATTATGGCCAAAAATATCTTGCATCAAAGAGAATTGCTGATGTTGTTGCCAATACTTTACATTATCCTGATGGAAAAGATTATAAATTAATTTGTTACACTATTATGCCTAATCACGTTCATCTTGTATTCGAATTATTGGAAAATAATAAAGGCGTTAGTAAAATAATGCAGTCAATAAAAAGAATCTCAGCCCGGAAATGCAATCTGCTTTTAAATCGTTCCGGTAAATTCTGGCAGGACGAAAGTTTTGACCGCTTGGTTCGTGATGATAAAGAATTGTATTTTGTAATTAAGTATGTTCTAATGAATCCGGTTAACGCTGGTCTTGTAAAAGTCTGGAATGAATGGAAGTATTCGTATTGTCAAAAGAATTATTTGGTTATATGATCTCGACAATGTGGAAGAGTACTGAAATTCCATTGATTTTGTAGCGCAGATTACTAATCTGTGCTACGGTAGACGGTGTTTCTAGTGTTTAGTGATTTGTAGCTAAAGTACTGAAATTCCATTGAAGTTGTAAC
>PFGS01000059.1:0-217 GCA_002783525.1 Ignavibacteriales bacterium CG12_big_fil_rev_8_21_14_0_65_30_8
CCACATGCTCCACTGCTTGTGCGGGCCCCCGTCAATTCCTTTGAGTTTCAACCTTGCGATCGTACTCCCCAGGTGGAATACTTAATGCGTTAGCTGCGGCACCGAGACCGAAATCCCGACACCTAGTATTCATCGTTTACAGCGTGGACTACCAGGGTATCTAATCCTGTTTGCTACCCACGCTTTCGCGCCTGAGCGTCAGTATCGGACCAAGAGA
>PFGS01000059.1:245-4074 GCA_002783525.1 Ignavibacteriales bacterium CG12_big_fil_rev_8_21_14_0_65_30_8
TATCTACGTATTTCACCACTACACCTGGAATTCCATCTCTCTCTTCCGTACTCAAGATTGGCAGTATCAAAGGCAGTTCTACAGTTAAGCTGTAGTATTTCACCTCTGACTTGTCAATCCGCCTGCGCGCCCTTTACACCCAGTAAATCCGGACAACGCTTGCCCCCTACGTATTACCGCGGCTGCTGGCACGTAGTTAGCCGGGGCTTTCTCTGATGGTACAGTCATGCCGTTACCCTTACGAATAACGGTTATTCTTCCCATCTAACAGGAGTTTACAATCTTACGACATTCATCCTCCACGCGGCGTTGCTGGGTCAGGCTTTCGCCCATTGCCCAATATTCCTCACTGCTGCCTCCCGTAGGAGTCTGGACCGTGTCTCAGTTCCAGTGTGGCTGATCATCCTCTCAGACCAGCTACTGATCGCAGCCTTGGTGAGCCATTACCTCACCAACAAGCTAATCAGACGCAAGCTCATCCATAGACGTTACCGAAGCAACTTTAACAACATCATCATGCGATGCCGCTGCATTATATGGTATTAGTTCCGCTTTCGCGAAGTTATTCCGTATCTAAGGGTAGATTGCTTACGTGTTACTCACCCGTGCGCCACTTTAATCAAGATATAAATATCTCTTTCTCGTAGACTTGCATGTGTTAAGCACGCCGCCAGCGTTCGTCCTGAGCCAGGATCAAACTCTCCGTTGTAGAGTTTAATTTGTTTGTAATCTTGGCGTATAGACGCTTTATTATTGAAACCATTTAACTGACAGGTTAAATGCACTCACTCTTTCAAAGAACTAAAAATTTTATTTTTTTTGAAACCTTCAAAAATGAAGGGCAACTAATTTAGCCCCTCTATTTTCTAATGTCAAGGGACTTACTCTGCAACAAAAAAAATTTGTTTCATCTTTACTTTTTTGTCTATAAAGCAAATTCAAAACAGACTTTCAAATATATATGATTTAATTTGAATGTCAAGTTTTTTAACCACTTTTTTACTATAATTTCTTAAAAAAAATCAGATAAAAAGTTTATCATCTTTTAATCTTGACTTTTTTGTACAGATTGTATAATTTTTTATCAGCATTTATATTTTTTTTATAAATGTATTGATTTTTATTAAGGAGAATTAATGTCTAAAACAGAACAAAAAACAATTGAAGAAATAGCTAATAAAGACTATAAATACGGGTTTGTAACTGATATAGATTCAGACACTCTGCCTATAGGTTTAAATGAAGAGATAGTAAAACAGATTTCCAAAATAAAAAAAGAGCCTAATTTTTTATTAGAATGGAGATTGAAATCTTTTAAACATTGGCAAAAAATGAAAGAGCCAACTTGGCCAAATGTTCATTACCCAAAAATAGATTATCAGAATATTTCTTATTACTCGGCACCCAAGAAAAAGCCAAAATTAAAAAGCCTTGATGAAGTTGATCCAACATTAAGAGAAACTTTTAACAAACTTGGTATATCTTTTGAAGAACAAAAAAGATTAAGTAATGTTGCTGTTGACGCTGTGTTTGACAGTGTTTCAGTTGCAACGTCTTTTAAAGAAACTTTATCTAAACTTGGTATTATTTTTTGTTCTTTTTCTGAAGCTGTAAAAAATCATCCTGATCTTATAAAAAAATATTTAGGTACTGTTGTTCCTTATACTGATAATTTTTTTGCTGCTTTAAACTCTGCAGTATTTAGTGACGGTTCTTTTGTTTATATACCTAAAGGTGTTCGCTGTCCAATGGAGCTTTCTACTTACTTTAGAATAAATGCTGCAAACACAGGACAGTTTGAACGTACACTTATTATTGCAGATGAAGGTTCATATGTAAGTTACTTAGAAGGTTGCACCGCACCAATGCGTGATGAAAATCAATTGCACGCTGCTGTTGTTGAATTAATTACACTTGATAATGCAGAGATAAAATATTCAACAGTACAAAATTGGTACCCGGGTGATAAAAACGGAAAAGGCGGGATTTATAATTTTGTAACTAAAAGAGGTGCAGCAAGAGGAATCAATTCTAAAATTTCTTGGACACAAGTTGAGACTGGCTCTGCTATAACCTGGAAATATCCAAGTTGTATTTTGCAAGGTGATAATTCTGTTGGAGAATTTTACTCGGTTGCACTTACTAACAATTATCAACAGGCAGATACCGGAACAAAAATGATTCATCTCGGAAAAAATACTTCAAGTACAATTATATCCAAAGGAATCTCTGCAGGTAAAAGTAATAATAGTTACAGAGGTTTAGTTAAGGTTGCAAAGAATGCTGATGATGCAAGAAATTTTTCACAATGTGATTCACTTTTAATTGGTGATAAATGCGGCGCACATACATTCCCCTATCTTGATATAAATAACTCTACAGCGCAAGTAGAACACGAAGCAACTACCTCTAAAATTGGTGAAGACCAAGTATTCTATTTAAATCAGAGAGGAATATCTACTGAAGATGCAATCGGTTTAATTGTAAACGGATATTGTAAAGAAGTATTTAAAGAACTGCCTATGGAATTTGCAGTAGAAGCTCAAAAATTATTGAGTATTAGTTTAGAAGGAAGCGTTGGGTAATATCAATTTTGAATTATGAATTATGAATTATGAATTATAAATTTTGAATTAAATATAGAAGGAAAATAAATGTTATTAGAAGTAAAAAATCTTCACGTAAAAGTTGAAGGAAAGGAAATTTTAAAAGGAATTAATCTGCAGGTAAATAAAGGTGAAGTACACGCTATAATGGGTCCTAACGGATCAGGTAAAAGCACATTAGCTCAAGTTCTTGCCGGAAGAGAAGAATACGAAGTAACAAAAGGTGAAGTTATTTATAACGGAAAAAATCTTTTGGAACTTGCACCAGAAGACAGAGCAAGAGAAGGTGTTTTTTTAGCTTTCCAATATCCAATTGAAATTCCAGGTGTAAGTAATACCAATCTTTTAAAAACAGCAATGAATGAAATAAGAAAATACAGAGGACAAGAAGAATTAGATGCTATGGAATTTTTAACTTTGTTAAAAGAAAAAATGGAAATTGTTGAACTTGATCAATCTCTTATTAGTCGCTCTGTTAACGAAGGATTCTCAGGCGGAGAAAAAAAGAAAAATGAAATATTCCAGATGGCTGTTTTAGATCCAATGTTAAGCATTCTTGATGAAACAGATTCAGGTCTTGATATTGATGCTTTAAGAATTGTTGCTAACGGAGTTAATAAACTGAAATCAGATAAAAATGCAACAATTGTAGTCACTCACTATCAAAGATTACTCAATTATATAGTACCGGATTTTGTACACGTTCTTTATAAAGGAAAAATTGTTAAGTCAGGTAAAAAAGATTTAGCATTGAAATTAGAAGAAAAGGGATATGATTGGTTAAAGGTTGAAGATTTACAAGTAGTTGGTTAATTATAATTAATATTAAAGAAAATATAAGAGCACTATGGATAAGAATAAGAAAATAAAAGAATCATTTATAAACAATTTCCATATCTTTGAAAATAAATTGAATGGTGAAAGTAAAGGTGATTTTCATAAGACAAGAAATGATGCTTTTAAAAATTTTACTAATCTGGATTTTCCTAATAGTAAAAATGAAGAATGGAAGTATACAAATATTGCTCCACTTTTAAGTCAAATATTTTCTATTGATAAAGTTGATTCAAAAATTAGTAAAGATGATATAAAAAAATATTTGCTTGAGGGAATTGATGCTCACATACTTGTTTTTATAAATGGTGATTTCTCTTCGGAACTTTCTTTATTAAAAGATATTAATAAAGGAATTAGAATAGACAGCATAAAAGATAAATTAAAAA